>JACFNW010000050.1 GCA_019454665.1 Fimbriimonadaceae bacterium
GATTGGTCGCTTCGACGCTGGCGCCGTGGACGCTGAGCACCAGCGCCTTGCCGGGGCCGGGGGTGGCGGCCGGTTGGACGGCGTAGTACTGGACCGAGCCGTCAATCTGGCTGCGGAACGTCCGCTTGTGCATCTGGGTGGGCGATTTCGCTTCCAGCTTGACTTCGACGCGGGACACGACGCGGCGGACGCTACCCTCGAGGCGCACCAGTTCGACGGTGAGCGGGACTTGGCCGGGAGCGGCGACCGCCAGCACGGGCAGATCGAAGCCGACCTTGCGGGCCGTGAGCGGCGCGATGGGCGGCAGGCTGGTGAGCGCGGTTCGCCCCTGGCCGGCGTCCACGCGGATGGCCAGATTGGTCTGCATGGAGCCAGTGGCGTTGGTGAGCATCACGGCCCCGAGTTCTTTGTGGCGCTCTCCCACGATGAAATCGGGGAACGTAGTGTCCTGCAATCCGAGCACAAGCGGTTGTTGGACGGGGATCAACCGCGCCGTCAGGCGACCGCGCCCCACGGAGAAGAGGAACTCGTTGACGCCCTTTTTCAGCTTGACGGGGAGTTGGACGTACCCGAAGCTGTAGGGGTCGCCGGCCCTCGGCTCGCCGTTGGCGATGACCATGTTGTGCCCGACGGCGTGCAGGATGACGACCTCCTCGCGCTCGGCACGGTGGGTCAGGTGGACGTAGCCGCCCCGCAGCGCCGGGCCGGTGAACGCGCCGTCCTCGCCCGCTTTGATGGGCGCCCAGGTGCGCGCCTCGCCGCCGGGAACGGGGATCGCATCGCCCTCCTTGGGCGTCTCGAACGTGCCTCGGGCGATCCTGGCCGCGATGGCGTCGGTGACGATGGGCGTCCGCCCCGACCGGCCCACGGACTGAATCGCCAACCCTTCGCGGAGCACGATCGGCTCGGCGAGAGCGGCCTGGAAGGCGAGGGCTGCGGCGACGACGCTGAGCATGCTTGCGAGTCTACACGCAGGGCGCGCGGCTTTTCGTGAAGGGGAAACGCGGGCGACCGGCGAATCTCCCAGCCATGCTGAGCCTGCTGCTCGGTCTCACGCTCGGCGCGTGTGCGCCGTCCAACCCCATGCGCGACCTCATCACCCGCTTCGCCACCGACCTGCGCGATGTGCGCCGGTTCCACTCGTTGGACGCCACGCCGGCCGCCGAGGCGCGGCTAGCGGTTTTCCTTGCAGGTTGGCGGAGCAAGCTGGACGCCGTGGACGTCGCCGACCTCGACCTCGACGGGCGCATAGACCACACCTTGCTGCTCAACCAACTCGCCAAAATCGCGGCCGAGCGCAGCCTGAAGACCCGCCGCTTCGCGCAGACCGCCGACCTGTTGCCCTTCCGACAGGCGATCCTCGAACTGGAGCAACAACGCCGCAACCTCGTGCCCTTGGATGCCCAAGCGTCGGCGGCGACCTTGGCGGCCATCGAGAAGCAGGTCAAGGAAACCAAGAAGCGCCTGGAGTCGGTGGAGAAGGGCGGCCACGACCTCGTGGTCGCCAAACGCGCAGCCGACGAGATCGGCGGGCTCAAGCAGGCCCTGGAAACGTGGTTCAAGCACTACGACGGCTACAAACCCGTGTTCGGATGGTGGACCAAGACGCCCTACCAGAAGGCCGACGCGGCCCTGGGCGAACTGCAAAAGCACCTGCGCGAGAAGGTCTTGGAGATTCGCGAAGGCGAAGACGAACCGCTGATCGGCAGCCCCATCGGACGCGAAGCGCTGTTGGCCGACATCCGGCACGAACTACTCGACGAGTCCCCCGAAGAGTTGATCGCGATGGCCGCGAGGGAATTCGAATGGTGCCGCAAGGAGTATCTGCGTGCCGCACGCGAGATGGGCTTCGGCGACGATTGGCGCGCCGCATTGGAAGAAGTCAAGCAGAACCACGTGCCTCCGGGCGAACAAGACGAGTTGGTCGCGAGCCTGGCGCGAGAGGCGATCGCATTCGTCAAGGAACGCGACCTTCTGACCATCGAGCCCCTCTGCGAAGAGACCTGGCGCGTGGACATGATCTCCGAACGCGACCAGAAGACGTGGCCATTCCAGTTCTACGGAGGCCAGCGTATCGCCGTGGGATACCCGTTGGAGACCATGGATCACGAAGCGAAGATGATGAGCCTGCGCGGCAACAACCGCCACTTCACACGGTGTACCGTGCAACACGAACTCATTCCAGGCCACCATCTGCAGCTCTACATGGCGGCGCGGCACAAACCCTATCGCGACCTCTTCCAGACGCCGTTCTTTGTGGAAGGGTGGTGCCTGCACTGGGAGATGCTCCTGTACGATTTGGAGTTCCCCAAAACGCCGGAGGACCGGATCGGCTTCCTGTTTTGGCGCTCCCACCGTTGCGCGCGGATCGTCGTGTCGCTCAAGTTCCACTTGGGCGAAATGTCCCCCGAGGAGATGATCCAGTACCTGGTGGACGAAGTGGGGCACGAGCGGTTCACCGCGACCTCCGAGGTACGGCGCTACATCGGCGAGATGTACAGCCCGCTGTACCAGTGCGCGTACCTGATCGGAGGGCTGCAGCTGCGAGAGCTGTACAAGAAGCACGTGGGCTCGGGCCGCATGACGCCGAAAGCGTTCCACGACGCCGTCCTCCGCCAAGGCTCCATTCCCATGAAGTTGCTGGCGATCGCCCTGGAGGGGTGAAGGGCTCGCGGGCCGTCCCATCGGGTCCCAACGGCGCCCGAACCTTGACAAATCGCTCGGCCCCCGCTATACTCCCACCAACCCGCAACGGAGCGGCCCGCGATCGGAGGTTTCCATGAAACAAGTTCGATGGGCGCTCACAGGCGCGCTCCTTTTCTTTGGGCCGATGGCCCGTGCACAGGGTGCCGACGCGCCGCCGACGGCCGACCTGGTCTGGGTCGCGCTCAGCGCGGTCCTCGTCCTCTTGATGACTCCCGCCCTCGCCATGTTCTATGGCGGCATGGTGCGGCGCATCAACGTGCTCTCGACGATGATGCACAGTTTCATCGCCATGGGCGTGATCAGCATCCTGTGGCTGGCGCTCGGCTATTCGCTGGCGTTTGGCACGGCGGGTTCGGGCTGGATCGGCGACTTTTCGCGCACGATGGGCAACGGCATCTCCACCAGCGAGCCGGCCGCCTCGGGCGGGAGCAGCGCCCTCTTCATGCTGTTCCAGATGATGTTCGCCATCATCACGCCGGCCCTGATCTCGGGCGCGATCGCCGAGCGCATGAAGTTCGGCAGCTACGTCGCGTTCATCGCCTTGTGGTCGCTCGTGGTCTACTCGCCCGTGGCGTGTTGGGTGTGGAACCCCGACGGGTGGCTGCTCAAGCATGGGGCGCTCGATTTCGCCGGGGGCACGGTGGTGCACCTGGCGTCCGGTGTGGCGGCGCTCGCGGCGGCGATCGTCCTGGGCAAGCGGCGGGCCTTGATCCATCGCGAACCCATCCCACCGAACAACCTCACGATGACGCTGGTCGGTGCGGGCCTGCTGTGGTTCGGTTGGATCGGGTTCAACGCGGGTTCGGCCCTGGCCATGAACGGAGTCGCTGTCAACGCGTTCATCAGCACCCACATGGCGGCTGCGGCGGGCATGATCGGCTGGCTCGTCGTCGAGCGCATCAAGACGGGCAAAGCCACGGCATTGGGCGCGGCCTCGGGCCTCGTCGGCGGATTGGTGGGCATCACGCCTGGAGCGGGATTCGTTGCCCCCGTCGGTGCGGTGGCCGTGGGCTTGCTCACGGGCGCGGCGTGCTATCTCGCGATCGGGCTCAAGAACAAGCTGGGCTACGACGACAGCCTCGACGTGGTAGGCGTCCACGGCGCGGGCGGGTTGCTGGGCGCCGTGCTCACGGGCGTGTTCGCCAGCGAAGCGGCCAACCCGGCGGTCAAGGACGCCCTTGCCGGAGGGCGAATGGAACTGGTGGTCAAGCAAGTCGTCGCCGTCGGCGCGGTGGGGGTCTACTCGTTCGTGGTCACGATGGGCCTCCTGCTTGCCCTGAAGGCGATGGGCGGGATTCGGGCCAACGCGGAGCAGGAAGACGCGGGCCTGGACGAAACGATGCACGGAGAAGCCGGATACAACCTGTATTGAGCCTAGGAGTCACGAACCATGATGAAGATTGAAGCCATGATCCGCCCCCAGAAACTGGAGGCCGTTCTCGAGGCCGTTCACGAACTGCAGCTCACGGGCATGACGGTGACCGAGGTGCGCGGCATGGGACGCCAGCGAGGCATCACCTACACCTATCGCGGCTCGCAGTACACGACGCCGCTCAGCCACAAAGTGAAGATCGAACTCGTGGTCAACGACGAGATGGTCGAGGACGCAGTGCGCGCGATCCAAGAGGCCGCAGGCACCGGCGAAGTGGGCGACGGGAAGATATTCCTCGTCCCCGTCGCCGACGCCATCCGCATCCGCAACGGCGAGCGCGGCGAGCCGGCGATCTCGTAGCCGGTGCCCTTGGACCAGGGAGCTGTTCTCTTCGGGCCCCGTCGCACGTCTATATAGGGTAGGTCCACATGGATCGTGGGCCGAGGTGACGCAATGGAACGCCTAAAACCCATTGATTTGGAGCGCATTGTCCTCCCGCGCGGCATCGGCGGATACAAACGCCGAGTGGTGGACGACTTGCTTCTGCGTGCCGCCAAAGAGATCGAAACCCTACTCAACGAGCTCCGCATCGTCCAAGACCACGCGACGCAACAGGAACGCGAGTTGGAACGCTTCCGAGCCCAGGAACACGTGCTCAAGGAGTCCATCCTGCTGGCCCAGAAGACCGCCGACGAGACCCGCGCCTTGGCGCACCGCGAAGGCGAAGTCATGTTGCAGGAAGCGCGCCAGCGCATGGCCGAGGAAACCCGCGCCGCCGAGGAGAAACTCAAAGAACTCCATTGGCAACTGGAGCAGATCGAACTCGACCGCATGCGCTTCCGACGCCAGTTCCGCGCCGTGCTCGAAGAGCACCTGAAGGCGTTGGACGAGCCGCAACCGACCCTGACGACCTATGGAGTGGTCGGCGAATCAGGGCCCGGAGAATCCGAGTCACTCTAAACAAGGACTTCCTCCGAGTCGTCGAATCAGGTTCAACGCAACAAGCGCGTCCTCGCGGGCGTCACAATGGCTGTGCCGCATGAGGCCTAGATCGTTCGCCCAGAAACTCAGCATGTCGGTCACCTTGATCATGGTGGTCATGCTCTTGGGCGCGTTCTTCTTGAGCTATCGCCTGTCGCACTCGATCATCGAGGAGCAGACGTCGCAGTCCACGATCAAAGAACTCGAAGGCGCGGCCATGCGCCTCGACGACTTGGCCCTGCGAGCGGGCGCCGTCGGCGAAGCGATCGCCGCGCGCCGCATCGCCTCGGGTACCGATCCCGGAGGGTTCCTTCGCGTCCTGGTCAGCCGGTCGCCGGAATACGTTCACGGCGCGTTCGTCGCCACGGAGCAGGGCAACAGCCTGGTTCGAGTCGAGAAGGAGCACGGGGGACGGGTCCACCGTGAGGACGGAGACGCCTACAAGCGATCCGACTGGTACGTTGAAGCCAAGTTCAGGGGCGCGAAGCTTCAGGAAGGCGCCGATCTCGACGACCGTGCGCTCACCGTGATTTCCGAGCCGTGGACGCACGCCGATCACCGTGTGGTCACCGTGGCCTACCCCATCGTCGCTCAGGGCGGCCGCGGGTTCATCGGTGTCGCGGGCGTGGACATCTCGGTCGAAGCGCTGTCCAAGTTCGTCGCCGACATGAAGCTGCGCGAGGGCGTGGACTACGAAGGCGAACGCACGTTCATCTTCTCGCCCAAGGGGAGGCGCATCGTGTGGCCGCAAAGCTCGGCCGACACCGACGCCGACCGCAAGGCCAACTTCCTGGCAGACTCCCGATTCGGCAAAGCGATCGCCGAGGCCGAAGAGGGCTCCAGCGGCGGCATCAGCCCGCTGACGCTCACCCAAGTGTATTGGACGACGGCCGGCTTGACGGGCTGGAAGATCGTGATGGAGGTCCCCCAATCCGAAACGGCGGCAGCAGGCTGGGGGCTGGCCATCGCATTCATCATCTTGGCCGTCATCGCGATCCCCATCATGGCCGTGATCGTGGCTTGGATCGCCCGCAAGGCTTCCTCGCCGATCGTCCACCTGACCGAAGCCGCGAGCCAGATCGAGCGGGGCACGTTCGAACCCGGGCGCTTCACGTTCGAAGCCGCGCGGCAAGACGAGATCGGCAAGCTCGCCCGCTCCTTTAAGGCGATGGCCCAAGAAGTGCGCCAGCGCGAGGCCAAGCTCGAAGAGATCAACGCCTCGCTGGAACAAACGGTCAAGGAACGCACCGCCGACCTCGCCTCCGCCGTCGCCGAAGCCGAACAGGCCAAGGCCGACGCCGAGAACGCCAACGCCACCAAGAGCCAGTTCCTGGCCAACATGAGCCACGAGCTGCGCACGCCGCTCAACGCGATCATCGGCTACTCCGAAATGCTGCTCGAAGAGTGCGAGGACCTCGGGCAACCCGAGTTCGCCCCGGACCTCGAAAAGATCAAAGGCGCCGGCAAGCACTTGCTCTCCCTGATCAACGACATCCTCGACCTCTCGAAAATCGAGGCGGGCAAGATCGAGTTCTTCGCCGAGGAGTTCCAGGTGAAGTCCTTGGTGGACGAGATCGCCAGCACGATCAAGCCGCTGGTGGACAAGAACGGCAACCGTTTGGACGTCTCGCTGGACGCCGACCTGCCGACCATGCACACCGACGTGACCCGCGTCCGACAGTGCCTGTTCAACCTCCTCAGCAACGCCTCCAAGTTCACCCACGAAGGCGTGGTCAAGCTCAAGGTCACCGTCGAAGGGCGGGGCACCGTGGTCTTCAAGGTCATTGACAGCGGCATCGGTATGACGCCCGAGCAGCTCGACAAGCTCTTCCAACCGTTCACCCAGGCGGATTCGTCCACGACGCGCAAGTTCGGCGGTACGGGCTTGGGCCTCACGATCACGAAGCGCTTCGTCGAGATGATGGGTGGCACGATCACCGTGGACTCGGTGGTCAACGAGGGCTCGACGTTCACCATGCGCCTGCCTGCTCGGCTGGGCGACGCCCCGGTTTCGGCAGGAGCCGAAACACCGCAAGCCGAGACACCGGTCGCCGCCGCATCGCGGTTGCCGCAGCCTCCCGGGGGCGGCCCGAACCGAGTCTTGGTCGTGGACGACGACCCAGAGGCGCGCGAGCTGCTCAAGCGCCACCTCTCGA
Source organism: Fimbriimonadaceae bacterium (assembly GCA_019454665.1). GTDB lineage: Bacteria > Armatimonadota > Fimbriimonadia > Fimbriimonadales > Fimbriimonadaceae > UBA2387. Next base: position 7,216 of record JACFNW010000050.1, read on the forward strand.
AAGAGGGTTTCACCGTGTTCACCGCCGCCGACGGCGAAGAAGGCATTCGCCTGGCCAAGCAGATCAAGCCGTCGCTCATCACGCTCGACGTGATGATGCCCCGCATGGATGGCTGGGCCGTGCTGACCAGGCTCAAGGCCGACGAGTCTCTGTCCGACATCCCCGTCGTCATGGTGTCCATGATCAACGAGCGGCAAATCGCTTTCGGCCTCGGCGCGGAGGAGTACCTCACCAAGCCGGTGGATCGGGAGAAACTGGCCGCCATCGTGGCGAAGTACCGCAAGGACCCCGCGACGTGCCTGGTCCTGCTGGTCGAAGACGACCTGGCGACGCGCGACATCATGCGCCGCACGTTGGAAAAGGGGAACTGGAAGGTCGTAGAAGCCGAAAACGGACGTCAGGCTCTGGCGAAGCTTCGCGTGTACAACCCCAGCCTGATCCTGCTCGACCTGATGATGCCCGTGATGGACGGCTTTCAGGTGGTGGGCGAACTGAAGAAGAATCCCGAGTGGCGCGACATCCCCGTCGTGATCGTCACGGCCAAAGACCTGACCGACAAAGATATCAGGAATCTTCGCGGAAGGGTGGAGCAGATCGTCCACAAATCCGAGATGAACATTGAGGATCTGCCCGCAGCCTTGCGTGGAATCCTCTCCCAGCCATGATCCCGACGTTCACCGCCTTGATGCTCGCCGTGGTTGTGGCGGCCCCTTCCGGGGCCGTGGAACTCCCGAACGTCTCCGACACCCCCAGACCGGCGATGAAGCCCTTGGACCCTTTCAAGGACCTGCGAGGCACGTTGGCCGAGTTCGAAGTGACCGAGGGCATCTATGCCGGGGCCATCCGGCATACCCCCCGGGGCGGCATCAACTGGTACTTCGCCAACCAGGCGTTGCTCCTGCTGGTGAACGACTTCCCCGAGAAGGCCAAGGCCCACCTCGACGCCTACCTTCGCAACGTCGGGCTGCGCGAGGGTGCCGGGTACACCGTGCCCGACTTCGAAGACGCGGAGTTTCAGCGCCCCCGCCAGCCGGACAGCCACGATGCGTACGCGGGCACGTTGCTCTCGCTGGCAGCGGCCTACGTTCGGCGAACAGGCGATTACGACTGGCTCCGCTACCAGCGCGACATGCTCAAGGCCGTGGCACGGGCCAACATCACGGAGCAGATCAAGGGCAAGGAGAGCCAAATCCCCGGGCTCGTCCGTGTCTTTCAGAAGGGTTCGAAGCACCTGAACACCGGCGAGCCCCTTCCGGACACGGGCTACCTGATGGACAACTGCGAGGCTTACGCGGGATTGCGCGACTTCGCCGAGGTGCTGGACCGCATCGGCGACGCGCACGGCCCCTTCTTCCGCGAGGTCTCCATGGAGATCGCGGCGGGCATCCACGCGCTGTACCTCGACGAGGTCGGAGCCTACCGCTGGGCCGATTACGCCCCCGACCTTCCGGGCGACGCTTGGTACCCCGACCTGATGAGCCAGGTGTTCCCGGACCTCTTGCGGGTCGAGGGGCTGGACCCCGATCTGGCTGCGCAACGCGCCGACCGGGCCTGGGACTACGTGATGAACGCCCAACCCGAGTGGTACACGGTGGACGACGAAGACCACCCCCAGCTGACCATCGGCTACTACACCCTGGTCCGGGGGAAAGACTCGCACATGGCGCTTTGGTCGTTCGAGAACTGGGAGAAGCGGCCCGCCCGCCCCGGCGCCCCTCACGGGTTCACCAACATCGCCGACCTCGGGTGGGCCGTCGCGATTCGCCAGATGCTCGCCTCGCGCCGGTGAGCCGCTGGAAGGCGCACGGGCCCCCACTGGCAACGGTGCCGGCCGCCTGGGTGAGCCGTGACGAACACGCGAACCTGAACGGCTACGGCCCGAACGCCTCAGCCACGGCCTGAACGGCCCCACGCTGGACGGCCCCTTCGGGCCGAAGCGAGGCGAGGCCCCCGATGCGCGAAGCGTGCTCGGCGGCCTGAGCGGTCATCCGGCCCGAGCGCAACATCGTCGCGGCCAGCAGACATCGAAGCATGGGGTCCTCGCCGTGGCGCAACGCCTCGTCCAGGAATCGGGCCGTTTGCTCGAGTTGACCGGTCTCCAGGAGCGTTGCGGCGCACGAGGCGAGCAGGCTGGGAACCGCAGCCAATGGAGCCAGAAGGGGGCTGGGTTCGCGGTGGTTCGAGGGTTGCGACAGATACGCTTCGGCACGCAGCATGGGCTCCAGGGGAGAGGCCTCGTGGGCGCCGACGAGCGCCCATCGGTCTTCGTTGTCTTGGTCGAGTCCGGCCAATCGCCGGGCGAACGCCAGCGCCCACCACATGAGGGGATCGTCGCCCGCGAACCGCAGACCACCCTCGAACCAACGGCTCGCTTCCTCTGGCCGGTCGGTGCGCAACGCCTCGGTGCCGAGCAAGGCATGGGCGAGCCCGCGCAGCCCGGCATCGGAGAGCCCGTAACG
>JACFNW010000051.1 GCA_019454665.1 Fimbriimonadaceae bacterium
CGAAGTCGCCGTAGTCCTTGGCGGTGCACAAGCTGTCGCCCTTGCCGTCGAACACCAGCGTGCCGTCCTCCACCTTCCAGTGGGCGCGCATCTTCTGGTCGGCGTTCGCCTGCTCGCTGGCCAGCGTCTCGGCGTTCATCTTCGCCCGCTGGGGCGGCGAGGCGACCAGCCCCTTCCATCCCGAGAGGTCTCGCCCGTTGAACAGGGCGACGAAACCCTTCGGGGGCTCGTTGAGGGGTTGGCCCTGCACGAGCAAGGCGAGGGCGACAAGGGCGACCATGGCCCCCATTGTACGCGAAGCGGTCAGGCCTTCGACTTCATGCGGTACACGACGAACACCCCCGCCAGACCCACCAGCACGTGGCCGATCGCGACTGGGACGGGCGTCACCGACTTCTCGGCGGCATCCATCGGCGTGATGTTGGCCGGTCGCGGCTCGGAAGACGGTTGCGTCGTGGCCGACATGGCCACGGTCATAACGCCCAACACGCCGACCAGCCCCATCAGCCAGAGCAAGGGCTTGGCTTGCTTCGCGACGGCGAAGCAGACCCATCCGCCCGCCAGGGCCGCGACCAGTCCGGCCACAAGGCTCAAGCCGCTCCACAGGTCGGAAGGCACCCAGGAGCCTGGAGCGCTGTAGATGGCCTCGGTGCCCAGGGCCATCATGATCCCCGTATACAGGGACATCACCAGAATCACCATCACGACGTAGCCGAGAATCACGGAGAGCACGTTTTTGAACATGGGTTCACACCTCGATGGGATACCGACGAACGGGCCGGCAAAGTTTCGACAGAGGAGGGGCTGGAGCGGGTGACGGGACTCGAACCCGCGACATTCAGCTTGGGAAGCTGACGCTCTACCATTGAACTACACCCGCAGGCAGACCTCCAGACGTTACCCCAAGCCGCCGCAGGTATGTTAGGGGGGTGCGCCGCGCCTTCACCCTGATCGAACTTCTGGTCGTCATCGCCATCATCGCCATCATCGCCGCGATGCTGTTCCCCGTGTACGCCCAGGCCAAGGAGTCGGCCAAGCGGGCCACATGCATCAGCAACCTGCGCCAACTCGCCATCGGCATGAAGCTCTACGCCGCCGACGACGACGACCGCACGATGCCCAGCGCCTACATGACCGCGACCGGCGTGACGTACTGGAACGAACTCATCAACCCCTACGTCAAGAGCACCGATGTGTGGCATTGCCCGAGTTCGTCGCTCTCCAAAGTCGACGCCAACATCGGCTCGATCTCGACCCACTACGGCTACAACGCCTTCTATCTGACGGGGCTGCTCACCGACTTTTCGAACGTGTTCGAGCAATCGCCCGTGTCCGAATCGGCCGTGGAGTTCCCGAGCGAAACGGTGAACCTGGTGGACTCCAAGGCCTCGGTCGAGGGCAGTTGGTGCGGCGACGACGGTCGCTACGTGCTGCCTCCCTCGCTGGACGACGCCGAGTGCTGGGGCCGCCCGAACTGGCTGCATACGCAAAAGGCGAACGTGCTGTGGCTGGACATCCACGCGACGTCCCGATCGCTGGGCTCGCTCTACCAGAGCCAAGACCCTGTGGACCGCTGGTTCGACCTGCGCTAGCGGGCGGAGACGCGAACCAACCCGCAACTACCCGACCCAGTAACATAGCCACGACGCGATGAACGCCTCACCCGCCGAACGAGCCGCTTGGCTGCGAACCGAACTCGAACGCCACAACCACCTGTACTATGTCCTCGACGAGCCCGTGATTTCGGACAGCGAGTGGGACGCCATGTTCCGGGAGTTGGTCGAGATCGAGGCGAGCCACCCCGAACTCGCGACGCCCGATTCGCCCACACGCCGCGTCGGCGCGCCTCCCGTCTCCGAGTTCCCCAAACACCGGCACCTGGCGCCCATGCTCTCGCTCGACAACGCGTTCGGCGAGGAGGAACTGCGCGCGTTCGACGAGCGCGTTCGACGGCTGCTGGAGACCGGCACCCCCATCGAGTACATGGTCGAACTCAAGTTCGATGGCGCGTCCATCTCGCTGACCTACGAGGACGGGCTGCTGATCTCCGGCGCGACGCGCGGCGACGGCGAGACGGGCGAGCAGGTCACCGACAACGTGCGCACCCTGCGCGGCGTGCCGTTGCGCATGCGCGAACCCATTCCCGGCACGGTGGAGGTGCGCGGCGAGGTGGTCATGTTCAAGGACGTGTTCGCCCGACTCAACGAGATGCGCAGCGCACGCGGCGAACAGCCGTTCGTCAACCCGCGCAACGCGGCGGCGGGAGGGCTGCGGCAACTCGACAGCCGTCTGACCGCCGAACGCAAACTCAGCTTTTTCACCTACGGCATGGGCTATGGCGTCGTCCCCGGCGCGGCCAGCCAATCTGAGACGCTGGCGCGGTTGCGAGAGCTGGGCTTCCCCGTTCGTCCCGAAGTGCGCGTCTGCCGCGGCGTCGAAGCCTTGGTGGCGCACGTGGAGCACGTTCAGGCGCTTCGCCCGAGCCTGCCCTTCGCGATAGACGGGGTGGTGATCAAGGTCAATGCGTTCGACTTGCAGCGACAACTCGGCTTCACGGCCCGGGGTCCGCGTTGGGCCGTGGCGTTCAAGTTCCCCGCCGAACAGGCGATGACGCGCCTGAACGGCGTGCTGTGGCAGGTGGGTCGAACGGGCGTGGTCACCCCCGTGGCCGACCTCGAACCCGTGTTCGTAGGCGGCGCGATGGTCAGCCGCGCCACACTCCACAACCACCAAGAACTCGTCCGCAAGGATGTGCGCCCCGGCGACACCGTCATCGTTCAAAGGGCGGGCGACGTGATCCCCGAGGTCATCGGCCCCGTACTGGACAAGCGTCCCGAGGGGGCCGCAGCGCCCCCCGAACCCACCGAGTGCCCCGAGTGCGGCGGCCCGTTGAACCGCAAGGAGGGCGAAGTCGCCCTGCGTTGCGGCAACAAGGCGTGCCCCGCGCAGATCAGCGCCAAAATCCGCCACTTCGCTTCGCGCAACGCGATGGACATCGAGGGGCTCGGCGAGAAACTCGTCGAGAGGCTACTGGAAGTCGGGCTGCTCACCGACCTGCCGAGCGTCTTCCGTCTGGCCACGCGCAAGGACGAACTGGTGTCGCTGGACCGCATCGGCGAGACGTCGGCCTCGAACCTGCTCGCCGCCATCGAAGCGACCAAGACGCGTTCGCTCGACCGGCTGATCTTCGGCCTGGGCATCCGCATGGTGGGCGAGCGGACGGCTCAAGACCTGGCGAACGCCTTTCGATCGCTCGACGCCCTGCGCCACGCCCACCTCGAAGACCTGACCAAGGTGCCCGAGATCGGCCCGAAGGTGGCCAGCGAAATCGAGCTGTTCTTCGAGCAGCCCGAGAATCAGGCGCTACTCGACGAGTTGCTGGCCCTGGGTGTGGCACCTGTGGAGCCCGAGGGCCCTTCGAGTGCCCGGCTGGAAGGGCTGACGTTCGTGTTCACGGGCAAGCTGGAGCGGATGAGCCGCGAGGAAGCCGAGGCGTACGTCCGGTCGCACGGCGGGTCGGCGGCGGGCTCGGTCTCCAAGAACACGAGCGTCCTGGTCGCGGGCCCGGGGGCGGGCAGCAAGCTGGAGAAGGCCCAGAAACTGGGCGTCGAGGTGGTTTCCGAGGCCGAGTTCTTCGAGCGCTTCGTCGAGGGTTGAGCATGGGCTGGCGTTCCCCCTGAGCCCTAGATCTGAACCCATGATGGGAACTCGTGGCACCCGCACTCAGGTCAATCACCCCTTCGATCGTGGGTGGCTTTCGGCCACCGTCTTGTGCAGACGCTCGATGCTCACATGGGTGTAGATCTGCGTCGTCGCGAGGCTCTCGTGGCCCAGCAGTTGCTGCACCGACTTCAGATCCGCGCCACCATCCAGCAGGTGGGTGGCGAACGAGTGGCGCAGCGTGTGCGGCGAGACGCCCGGTGGCAGGCCCGCTTGCGCCGCCCACCTCTTGACGATGTTCTGCACGGTGCGCGTGGTCAGGCGACCACCTCTTGCGTTCGTGAACAGGGGGTCGCCGGAGGTTGGCGCGACGCGTTCGCCGCGTAGGTAGGCGTCCAACGCCGTGGCGCACGCCTCGCCGAACAACGCGAAGCGCTCCTTGTTGCCCTTGCCCCTTACGCGCACCATGCGCTCGGCGAAATCGAAGTCTCGGACGTCGGCGCCGACGGTCTCGCTCACCCGCAGGCCCGCCGAGTACATCAGTTCCAGAACCGCTTGATCGCGCAGGGGCGTCTTGGTCTGGGCGTGCCCATCGAGCAGGTCGAGGGCTTGGTCGGCGGTGAGCGCCTTGGGGAGCCGCTTGCGCCGGACGGGGGCCTCGAGCCCCTCGGCGGGGTTTTGTGCCAAATGGCCGTGACGGCGCAAGTAGCGGCAGAACGCCTTGATCGCCGACAGTTTGCGCGCGCGGGTGACCGGGGTCTTCGAGTTGCGGCGAAGGCTGACTTGGATGGCATCGGGCGTCAGCCTTTCCAGCGTGCCGACCGAAGCGACGAGCTGTGCCAGGTCCGAGCCATAGGAGCGGACGGTGTTGGGCGAACGCACGGAAGCCAAGTGCGCGAGAAACTCGCCCACCAGCGGTTCCAGCGGCTCGGGCACGTCACTCCACTCGGCGGAAGGCCAAGCTGGCGTTGTGCCCGCCGAACCCGAACGAGTTCGAGAGCGCCACCTTCACGTCGGCTTTCCGGGCGACGTTGGGGACCACGTCGAGGTCGCAATCGGGGTCGGGCGTTTCGTAGTTGATGGTGGGGGGCACGATGCCCTCGTTCAACGTCATGAGGCAGACCACGGATTCGATGGCGCCGGCCGCGCCGAGCAGGTGGCCCACCATGGACTTGGTGCTGCTGACCAAGACCTTGCCGGCGCCCTCGCCGAACACCTTCTTGATCGCGAGCGTCTCCAGACGGTCGTTGTAGGGCGTAGACGTGCCGTGGGCGTTGATGTAGTCCACATCTTCCGGCTTGAGTCCCCCACTTTGCAGGGCCTTGGCCATCGAACGCGACGAGCCATAGGCGTCGGCGTCGGGCTGGGTGATGTGGAACGCGTCGCCGGTCATGCCGTAGCCGACGATCTCGCCGTAGATCTGTGCGCCGCGCGCTTTGGCGAAGGCGTAGTCTTCGAGGACCACGACCGCGGAGCCTTCGCCGATGACGAACCCGTCGCGGTTGAGGTCGAACGGTCGCGACGCCCCGGACGGGTTGTCGTTGTTCGTGGTCATCGCTTTGGCCGCCGCGAATCCGCCGACCGAAATCTCGTTGATCGGGGCCTCGGAGCCGCCCGCGAGCATGGCGATGGCGTCGCCGCGCTTGACGATGTGGTAGGCGTCGCCGATGGAGTTCGCACCCGTCGCGCAGGCCGTGACGACGCACGTGTTGGGACCCTTGAACTTGTGCTGGATGGACACGTAGCCGGACGCCATGTCCGGGATCATGTAGGGCACCAAGAACGGGCTGATGCGCGAGGGGCCGCCTTCCATCAGGCGGCGAAACTGCTCGCCCAGGAACGTGAGGCCGCCGATGCCGGAGCCGATCAGCACACCGCACTCGTCGCGAATCTCCTGATCCTCGGGGAACTTGGAGTCGTCGAGCGCCATCTGGGCCGCGGCGACGGCGAACGCGATGAACCGGTCCACACGCCGGGCTTCTTTGCGATCGAGCCAGTCTTCGGGGTTGAAGTCCTTGACTTCGGCCGCGATGCGCGTGGCGTGGTCCTTGGCGTCGAACAGCGTGATGGGGCCGACGGCGCTCTCTCCCGCGACGAGGCGCGGCCAGAAGTTCTGGAGTCCGGTGCCGAGGGGCGTGACGCCACCGATGCCGGTGACGACCACCCGCCCTGAGGGGCTGGGGACGGCCATTTACCTCTTGGTTTCGATGTAGCGGACGGCGTCGCCGACCGTCTTCATCGCGCCCACGTCGTCATCGGGGATGTCAATGGAGAACTCGTCTTCAAGGGCCATGACCAATTCGACGACGTCGAGGGAATCGGCGCCGAGATCTTCGGTGAAGGAGGCCGATTCGACGACCTCTTCGGCCTTGACGCCCAACTGTTCGACGGTGACTTTACGGACTCGCTCAAGCGTGTCTGCAGACATGGCGCATAAATTACCACGTCCGGCCCGGGCGTTGTAGGCGTACCCCCCACTTCTCTATCCCACGAGGAAGTCGCGCGTGACCACGGGGAGCGAGGACGCCTCTTCGCCGGGTCGCAGAATGCGCGGGTGATAGGGAAACACCCGGCTGGCCAAGAACGCCGTGTGCCCGTCCCGGTCCTGGGCTTCGCCGATGAGCGTCACGTAGGGCGAGCACACGATGGCGTGCCCGTCGCGTTGGTAAACGGCATCGAAGCACGTCACGTTGAGCAGCCCGGTTTCGTCTTCGAGGTCGAAGAACACGACGCGTTTGCCGCTGGGCGTCGGCGGGAACCGCAGACGGATCGGATTGCCGACCACGATGGCTTTTCGGCCGTGCTCCAAGCGCTTCGCCGCCGCACCGGGGATTCCGCCCCGCGAGGCCACGTGGTCCCGCTCGTACGCCATGAGATGCCGCTCGACGTCGAGGCCGAGCAACCTCCGCTCGTGCAGCGCCTTCTCCTCGGGCGTAAAGTCTACGATGCCCGTCGGCATGGGCGGCTCGGGAAGCGTGAGCGGCAGCACGGGTTGATCGCCCGATTGCGGCGAAAGGGCATGGGCATGGCGCAACGCGTCGGGGATCGCCCAGAGCGCCGCACGGCGGTTGGGGTGCAGCCGATCGAACGCGCCACACAGCACGAGGTTCTCGAGTTCGTCGCGGTCGGGCCGAACCTGGGCGGCGAAATCGAAGAGGCTGCCGAACCTGTGGGGCTTTGGAATCGCCGCGATGCGTGACCGAGTCGCTGCCGAGAGGCCTTCGACCTGCGCCAGCGCCACGCGGATGCCGCCGTTGGGAAACACCAGTTGGGGGTCTTGGTCCGAGCGGACGTCTTCGACGGCGAAGCCGTCTTCGCTCAGGCACACGTCGGGGGGCAGGATGCGCACGCCACGCGTCCGCGCCTCGTTGACCAGCGTGCATGGGCCGTAGTAGCCCGCTGGCTGGGCGTCGAGCAGCGAAGCGAAGTACTCGGCGGGGAACTGTTGCTGGCAGTGCACCGAGCGGAGCGAAATCTCGGCGAACGCGAGCGCGTGCCCCTGCGCGAAGCCGTAGCCTTTGAACCCCGCCACAAGCTCGTACACATGCTCGGCGACGGCCAGATCGTAGCCGTTGGCCAACACGCGGGCCAGCAACTGCTCGCGGATCGCGCGGCCGTAGTCCTCCCGTCTGCGCTTGTGGATGGCGTCTCGCAGGTCTTCGGCCTCGCCGCTGGAGTAGCCGCAGAACGTCTGGAGCAGTTGATCCACCTGCTCTTGGAACACGATGATGCCGTAGGTGATGCCGAGAATCGCCTCGAAATCGGGGTGCAGGAACGTGTACGGCTTGCCGCGCCGCCGCGCGATGAGTTCGTTGATCTTGACCGCGCCGCCCACGCCGGGCCGGATGCCCGCTTGCACCAGGCTCGCATCGTGCAGGTCTTGCGTGCGCATGCGGATGTGGGCTTGCCGCATGGCGGGCGAGGCCGATTGCGGGATGCCGATGAGTTCGCCCGAACGCATCGCGCGATACATCTCGGGGTCGTCGGTGCCGATGTCGCGCGCACTGAACGAGGCGTCCTGCACGCGGATGCGCCGCTCGGTTCCCGAAAGCACGTCCTGACCGCGCAGGCAGAGGATGTCGAACTTGTCGAAGTAGTGCTTGGCTGTGCGCTTGTCCCATTGGATGATGCGCAGGTGGTTGGGCGCGTTGCCGTCGTCCTCTTCGACTCCCGGCGCAGCCGACCACATGACGGGCACGGTCTCGCAGAGTGGGCGCGACGAGACAACCACCCCGGACGAGTGGCACCTCATGTTGCGCGGGACGTCCATCAGCCGCTCCGCGAGGGCGAACACCCAGCGGAACCGCTCCTTGCACACGGCGCTGTCGCGCAGTTCGGGGCGCGTGGCCAGCGACTCCTCCAGCCGGTCCGCCGAGATGCCCCCGTGCAGCCGCTTCGCCAGAAAGCCGATCGCTTCGTCCGGAAGCCCGAGCGCTTTGCCCACCTCCCGGATGATGCCGCGCGAACAATACGCCCCGATCGCCGCGACCGTGGCCACATGGTCTTGGCCGTACTTGCGCGTCAGGTAGTTGCGGACGTCGTCGCGTCGTTTGGCCTCGAAATCAATGTCTATATCGGGGCGTTTGCTGCCGTCTTCTGGAAGAAATCGGTCGAAGTGCAGTTTGTGGCGGAACGCGTCGATGCGCGAGAATCCGAGGCAGTAGGCGACCACCGAATCCACCACCGAGCCGCGCCCGCTGTAGTGGATGTCCTGCTCCTCGGCCCAGCGGCACGCGTCCCACATGACCAAGAAATGCCCGCTGAAGTTCAACCGCACGATGCGATCGAGCTCGTGGGCGATGCGCCGTTTCAGGGCTGGCGTGAGGGTTGGGTAGCGCTGGTGCGCCCCGGCCCAAACCGCTTCCGTCAACACGTGTTCGGCATCTTGGTAGAGGGTGGGCAGGCGGGTGCGGGCGGGCAGCACGTCGTCGTCGCAGCGGTCGGCGAATCGCAACGTGTTGGCGAGCAGGTCGGGGAGGTCGGCGAAGCGCTCGGCCATTTCGGCGGCGGTGAGCATGTGCCGCTCGGCGTTCAGCGATCGGGCGGGACGCTCGGGCACTTGGGGCTGGTCGGGGTGGCGTCTCGGCTTGCGGCCGAGCACCTCGTCCACGGTGCAGAGCGTTTGCGCGCAGACCAGCACGTCTTGGACGGGGAACTGCTCGCGCCGGGGGTGCAGGACCGGGTGGGCGGCGACGGCAAGCGTGCCCGTGGCTTCGGCGAGTTCGAGCAACCGCTGGTTGACCGCGATCTCCCACGGGAGGTAGGTGCGCTCGATCTGGATGGCGACGTTGGCTCGGCCGTAGAGGTCGGTCAGTCGTTCGAGCAGTCGGGCGGCTTGTTCGCACTTGCGCTTGGCCAGCGCGGCGTTCAGCGGTCCGGCGTCGCCTCCGGTCAGGCAGAGGAGGTCGCGGCTGTGGGCTTCTAGTCTGTGCCACGTGGCGAGCGGATGCAGGCGCGGCTCGCCGAGATGGCAGGCCGTGACAAGCCGCGAGAGGGATTCGTAGCCTTGCTTGCTGCGCGCGACGAGCACGATCTCGCCGCCGGTGTCGAGCTCGAACGTCGCGCCGACGAGGGGTTTGACGCCGACCTTGCGCGCCGCCGAGACGAACTCGTGCGCCCCGACCAGCGAGAACGGGTCTGCGATGCACGCAGCGCTCGCCCCCGCCGCTGCGGCCAGCAGGGGGATTTCCTCGGCCAGAATGCTCGACCTGCCAAACGCGTAGCCGCTGAGGCAGTGGAGCGCCGCGAACGCCGCCGCCCCTGGAGGGGCACACGTTGTGCCCCTTGTTTGGGCGGACCCGACGGAGCGGGTCCCTCCAGAGCCCCCGGTTTGGGCGGACCCGACGGAGCGGGTCCCTCCAGAGCCCCCGGTTTGGGCGGACC
>JACFNW010000052.1 GCA_019454665.1 Fimbriimonadaceae bacterium
GCTGATGCTTGACCAAGCCGACGAGGAGGTCGGAGGTTGCCAGCGCTTCGTCCAAACTCACCAAGCCCGCGTGGGCGACCGCATCGGTGGCATAGGGTTCGACGGCATCCACCTGAAGACCTCGTGCCCGCAACCCTTCGAAGATGTGCAGCGCTGGGCTCTCGCGGAAGTCGTCCACGTTCGGCTTGAACGCCAATCCCAGGCAGGTGACTCGCGGCTCGCGTCCCAGTTCGGCACGCAAGCGGTCGGCCGCCGCGCAGACCTTGTCCATGACGAACTCGGGCTTGGAGTCGTTGACGCGGCGAGCGCTCTCGATGAGCCTGGCCCGCTCGGGGTCCATGGCCACGATGAACCACGGGTCCACGGCGATGCAGTGGCCGCCCACGCCCGCTCCGGGTTGCAGGATCTTGACCCGTGGATGGTGGTTGGCCAGGGCAATCAGTTCCCAGACGTCAATACCTACGCGGTCGCAGAGCATCGAGAGTTCGTTGGCGAACGCGATGTTGACGTCGCGGTAGCTGTTCTCGACCAGCTTGGCCATCTCGGCCGTTCGGTCGTCGGTCTTGAGCACTTGCCCCTTGATGAACGTGGCGTAGAGTTCGGCCACGCGCTCGGCGGCTTCGGGCGTCTCGCCGCCGACGATTCGGTCGTTCTCGACCAACTCGGTCATGATCTTGCCGGGCAGCACGCGCTCGGGGCAATACGCGATGTGGAACCTGGCCGTCGTAAGCTCGCGCAGCCGCTTGGCGACGTCGCGCGTCGTACCCACCGGCGAAGTGGATTCGATGATGACGGTGCTGCCGTCCTTCAGGAACGGGGCGACGGCTTCGGCGGCGGCGAACACGTAGTCCACGTTGGGTCGGGGGATGGAGCCCTCGTCGTGGTGGAACGGGGTCGGCACGCAGATGGCATAGAAGTCGGCGGACTCGGCGGTCGCTTGGGCCCGCAGGTTGCCGGATTCGACGGCGGACTTCAGGGCACCGTCGAGATCGGGCTCGACGATGTGCGCCTTGCCCTGGTTGATGCTCTCGACCGTCGAGCGCTTGGTGTCCACTCCGACGACCTCGTGGCCCGCGTTGGCCATGACGGTGGCAGTGGGGAGGCCGATGTATCCGAGGCCGACGACGCAGATTTTGAAGCGAGCCATGGTGGAAGGAGGCGTGGCACAACTCGGCTCAAGGCTTGGGTTGGGCCGGTCCATTGTACCAAAGGGACTTGCGGGCGAGTCTGAACTAGCGACGTTGGCACTACCACCCGGTCTCGTCTCGCGCTCGGTCGCCCTCGCTCTGTATTTGGCGGGCTACGCGGCCCTTGCGCTCTTGCCCGTGCCCCATGCGGTGGCCGCCTTGGGCGCAGTTGCCGGTTCGTGGGCGATCGGTCGCTTGGTCGGTCATTCGGTGGTCTTGCTGGTGGGCATCGGGTGGGCCACCGCCCATTTCTCAGGCGGGGCTGGAGGAGCTTCCGGAATGCACCAGTGGATCATGGCCACGTTCTGCCTGGACGCGGACTCGGCTTGGAACGCGATGGTGTTCCTGCGCAAGGGGATGCACTTCTTCGGCTATGGTCTGCTGGCCCAGGGCGCCCGGACCCTCGCGTCGCGTCTTGCGCTCCCATGGCCCGTGGTCTTGGGTCTGCTTTGGTGCCTCGCCCATGCCGCCCTTGACGAGGCGCGACAGGCGGGCACGATGGGGCGCACCGGGACGGCTTGGGACGTGGTGCTCAACCTCTCGGGTGCCGCGTTCGTCATGGCCGTCGCCGAACTCGCCTCTATGGGCCGACGACCTGACCAAACGTCTTGAAGTGCACCTTGCACACGCTCTTGAGCGCGTCCACGCCCTTCGTCCGAACGATGGAGCGGGCGGCATCCAGAACCGGAGTGGACGCCCCTTTGGGCAGCGTGCATCCCAAGTCGCGGCCCAACGATTCGAGCCGCCGGAGGAACTCCGCCCGCGCAAGGACCGAGGCCGCCGCCACCGCGATGTCGGCTTCCGCGCGCACCACCGAGACCAATTCGACTTGTCGGCCCTTCTCGAACAGCCGCCGCTTGAGGCCGGCGGGGTTGGCGAACTGGTCGGAGATGACCTTCTTGGCCGAGACCTTGCCCAACAGGTCTTCGATGGCCCGCGCATGCCCCCATTCGAGCAGCTTGTTCAGGTTGCGGATCTTCTCGTAAAGTTCGTTGTACTTGGTGGGTCCGATGGAGATGATCACGTGCGGGCACGCGTTCTTGATCGCGACTGAGAGGGCCAACGCGCGCTTGTCGGTCAGCGACTTCGAGTCGCGAACGCCTTCGAGTTCGGCCAAATGCTCGGGCCCCACGTAGCAGGCTGCGATGACCAGCGGCCCAAAAAAGTCGCCCTTCCCGCTTTCGTCAACGCCGATGTGGCCTTCGTCCATCCGGTGCATGATACACGTCCCATCAGTGTCCCCGGTGCGCGGTTCGCCACTGACGCAAGCATGAACAATTGGAAACAGAGCGATTTGTAGTGGTTGTTCTTGCGAATGTCCCTTATACTTGGGGACATGGCAAGTCGACGCATCATTCTCGTGGCCCTGGCGGCCCTCGCGCCGTTCACCATGGCCTTCGGTCCCGGCATCCTGAGCGGAAACGAAAGCGGTGCCCCGCCGACGGTTCATTTGCAGGACCCCCTCGGCGGAACGATCTACAACTTCATGGCCTTTGATCCGGCGCATGCATTCGGAGTCAACGTGGCGAAAGCCGACGTGGATGGCGACGGGATTCCGGACATGGTGGTTGGATCGGGACCGGGCGGGGCACCGCAAGTTCGAGTCTTCGCCGGCAGTACGGGCCTTCAGGTCGCCGACTTCTTCGCATTCGACCCTGGCTTTACGGGCGGCGTCAATGTCGCCACAGGCGACGTGAACGGAGACGGCTTCAACGACATCATCGCCGGAGCCGGTCCGGGCGGCCAGCCAGCGGTGCGCGTCTTCAACTTCGCCGACATCGGGGGCGGTCATATATCCAACTTCTTGGCCTATGATCCGGCCTTTTCGGGCGGGGTCTTTGTCGGCGCCGGCGATGTCAACGGCGATGGTCGAGACGAGATCATCACCGGACCCGGCGTCGGTGGCACGCCACAGGTGAACGTGTTCGACGGAGTCTCGGGAACATTCATGCAAGGGTTCTTCGCCTACACGGGCGGGTTCGCCGGCGGCGTTCGTGTCGCAGGCGGGGACCTGGACGGCGACGGTCGAGAAGACATCATCGTGGGCCCGCATTCCGGCCAGGCGCCGGTCTGCGTGTTCATGGCACCCACCCTTGGCTTCCGGAACGCCTTCAACCCTTACGGAACACCATTCGCGAACGGCATCCGGATCGCCGCGCTCGACATCAACGGAGACGGAGGAGACGACATCATCACCGGCCCGGGAGTCGGCGGCGGCCCTCACGTCCGCGTGTTCGACGGCTCGGACTTTGGGCCGCTGACCCCGCCCGAGCTCCAACCCTTTGGGCTGGGCCACACCTCGGGCATCAGCGTCGGGGGCGGGCAGCTTCACGTGGATTCGTTCTTCGACATCTTCTACAACGTGCCCATCAACCCTCCACCTGCGATCCCGGTCGAAATCGTGATGATGAATCTCGGCGGAACCGTTTTGGAGCGGGACTTCCGCCTCTTCGATCCGGGCACACCCACGCGCGTCTGGACGGCCAACGGGTTCAGCAACTTCAACTTCTACTTGAAGGGCTTCAACACGCTGGGTGTCCAGATCAACAACGTCGGCGTATTCGGGGGCGGCACCGTTCCTCCCCAGCAGTTGGTCCTCGGCGACCTGGACGGCAACGACTCGATCAACATCGCGGACTTCGGCCTGTTGCGGAACGCATTCGGCTCGGCGTCGGGCGACCCATCGTTTTTGCCCCAAGCCGACCTGAACGGGGACGGCTCCGTGAACATCCAGGACTTCGTGATTTTCCGACAGGGCTTCGGACAGAGCGGGCCGGGACGTCCGTGACGCCTTACCGCTGAAAGAAGAACGACACCCAAGACCCGTCGGGCGCGAACACGACGAGCCACATCAGAGTGGAGGCTCCCTGAGCCTCCACTCTCGCGGCATAGGTCAGGCCTGTCGCAGCGTCTCGGAAGGCGGTCGTTCCCAGCCATTCGCGGGCTAGGAGAGCCAACTGCTCGTCGCCGCCCGCACCGACCCACGCAGCGGTGCCTGAGGCCAAACCGTTCGCCGAGGCGTCGAAGAGCGCCGCCGCATCGAGAAACGCCGGATCGTCCGAGAACTCCACAAAACCCGACCAGTTGCCGCGAAGATCAATGGTCTCTCGCGAGAGGTCGAAAACCTCCAGCGTGCCGCCCTGGTTGCCCTCGGTGCTGACCAAAGCCCACGTTCCCGTGAGTTCGCCGCTGAGAATGGTCGCGTCGAGCGTGAGGTCGCCCAGACCGCCGTTCAATCGCACGGTGCCTCCAAACTCGCTCCCGTCCGCTGTGCCTAGGAAGTTGCCCCGGTACAACGCGCGGTTGTTGACGTCCACCACGGTGACCGTTCCCGCGACCGCACCAAGGTTTTGGGAGAGTTCGAGTTGCAGGCCGCAGGGCTCGGCGCCGCACTGCGTCAGCCCGATTTCGCCCGTATACAGCCGCGCCAGCAGCGATTGGTTCGCCCCCCCGCCGCTCCCGCCGCAACCCGCGAGGACGCAGCCCAGCCCGGCCAACAGCGCAAAACGCCTCACGAGTTGACGACCTCGCGCAGGTCGGCGTCGGTGACTTCCGACTTGGTGTCGGCCACCTTGAGGAAGGCCGCGTAGATCGCCTCGAACCGTTCGTCGGTGAAGCTGAAACCGATCTCGGCCAGGCGGTGCTTCAGCCCGTGCCGTCCCGAGCGTGCCGTCAACACGATCTCGCTCTTCTCGGCGCCCACCAAGTGGGGATCAATGATCTCGTAGGTGCTTCGCTCCTTGAGGACGCCGTCTTGATGGATGCCAGACGAGTGCGCGTAGGCGTTCGCCCCAACCACGGCCTTGTTGCGCTGGATGACCATGCCGGTCAGCCGCGAGACCAGCAGGCTGGTCGGCAACAGTCGCTGCGTCAAGATTCGGGTCTCGCAGTCGAAGTAGTCCTTGCGGATGTGCAGCGACATGACCACCTCTTCCAGCGCGGTGTTGCCGGCTCGCTCGCCGATGCCGTTGATGGTCACCTCGACCTGCCCTGCCCCGCCCAAAACGCCAGCCAGTGTGTTCGCCGTCGCCATGCCCAGGTCGTTGTGGCAGTGGCAACTAAAGATGGCGCGATCCGAGTTCGGGACGTTCTCGATGATGCCCTGGATCAGCGACCGGTACTCCTCGGGGTAGGTGTAGCCCGTGGTGTCCGGCACGTTGATGACGGTCGCACCCGCCGCGATGACCGACTCGACGACCTGGTACACGTAGTCGCGATCGGCGCGGCCCGAGTCCTCCATGAAGTACTCGACGTCGTCCACGAACTTGCGCGCGTGCCGCACGGCCGAGACGCCGACCTCGAGCGCCTGCTCCCGGGTCATGCGGAGCTTGTGCTCCAGGTGGTTGTCCGAGACGCCCAGACCGGTGTGGATGCGTGGACGCTCGGCGTCTTTGAGTGCGTCGGCCGCGACTTCGATGTCTTTCTCGCGGGCGCGGGTCAGGCCGCAAATGGTCACGCCATTGAGGTTGCGCGAAAGGGTCTGCACGCTTTCGAAGTCGCCGGGGGAACTGATGGGGAACCCGGCCTCGATGATGTCCACGCCCAACTCGACCAAGGCGTGGCCGATCTCCAGCTTCTGCGGCATGGAGAGGCGGACTCCGGGGCTTTGTTCGCCGTCACGGAGCGTGGTGTCGAAGACGTGGATGCGGCGGCTCATGGCAGTTCCTTGGGAAGCACCGCCAACGGCGGGCTGGTTCTATTGTACGACTTCGGCGAAGCCGGGCGTGGCATTTTGGAGGGCCCCGCTCCGTCGGGGCCGAGAAGGTCGCCACGGAGGGCGACCCTCCAATTCTCGGCTTTGGGTCGCCACGGAGGGCGACCCGACAACGCTACTCGCGGCGCAACGCCACGATCGGGTCGAGGCGCGCGGCGCTTGCCGCCGGGAAGAAGCCGAACACCATGCCGATGAACGCCGAGAACGCCGCCGCTCCCAGCGCCGCCATCACGGGGAACGGCAACGCCAACCCCTGCTCGTTTGGGATCTTCTGCACCACGGTCACCGCAGTCACCACGTAGCCCAAACCGCGCGCCATCAGCATCCCGATGATGCCGCCCACCAAGCTCAGCGTGGCCGCCTCGATGAGGAACTGCAGCAGCACGAACTTGTTCTTCGCGCCCACGGCTTTTCGCAAACCGATCTCCTTGGTGCGCTCGGTGACGCTCACCAGCATGATGTTCATGATGCCGATGCCGCCCACGAGCAGCGAGAGCGCCGCGATGCCGGCCAGCGCCGTACCCGCCACGCCCAAGACGCCCTTGAACACGTCGAGGATGGATTCGCGCGAGTCGAGCCGGTAGACCGGCTTGTTGCCCGAGCGGGTCATCAGGGCCTGCCAGACCTCCTCCATAGCCTTGTCCACGGGCGTGCCCTTCTTGGCGCGCAGCATCATCATGAACAAGCTGTCGCCGCCGACCCATTTGTCCTGCGCCGTGGAGATCGGGACCAGCATCATGCGGCCTGTACTGTCGCCCATGAACTCCATCTTCTCGATTACGCCGACGACTTCGAGCGATATGCCCGACAGCGTGACGAACTTGCCCAGCGGGTCTTCGGCACCGAAGAGCCGGTCGCGGACTTCCTCGCCGATCAGGCAGACGTTGGCCCGGGTCGCCACGTCGTCTTCCCGCATCGGACGGCCTTGAATCACGGCAAAGCGGTTGAGTTCCAGGAAGTTCTGATCGGTCGAGTAGATCTGGGCGTTGTCAACGTCCTTGTCGCCGTACCGCGCGACCTGCCCCGGAATCTGGCTCATCGGCGAACCGATGTCCAGCAGGTCCACACGATCCAGCAGGTACTCCAGGTCCTCCATCTTGAGCCCCTCGATGGAGCCCAGGGCTTGGCCCCGCTCGCGCCGACCCGGATCGTAGAACACGAACATCGTGTCCGCGCCCAGCTTGCGGAATTGGACGTTGAGGTAGTTCTGAAACCCTCCCGAGATCATGACGATGAGCGTGACGCTCATGACGCCGATGATCACGCCCAACATCGTGAGGAAGGCGCGCAGCTTGTTCCTGCGCAGCATGTCCAAGGCGACCAGAAACGACTGGACGAAGATCATGGCTTACTCTTTCTCTGCTTGGTCGCCCGAGGCTTGCTCGTCGTCGTTCCCAAACTGCATGGCGCCCTTGCGCGCCGGACCCGTGAACTCGGGCTTGACTAGTTTGTCGCCCACCTTGACGCCTTCGAGGAGTTCGACCCGCGCACCGGAGGTCAGCCCGGTCTTCACGCGGACCTTCTTGGGCTCGTCCGTGTGCTTTGCCGGCTTGAGCAGCACGAAGGATCCGTCGGCATCCTTGGACACGTACTCGGCGGGGACCTGAAGCGTCTTCGCTCGCTTGTCCGTGATCATGGTGCACTTGGCCGACATGCCGCTCTTGAGGTTCAGGTTGTTCGGATCGAGCCAGACTTCGACTTCGAACTTGACGACCGCCGCTTGACCGGCAGCAGCCGTCGCTGCCAAGGTCGCCGGGGCGATCTTGCGGACCGTGCCGGCGACCTCCTGATCGGCAAACGCGTCCACCGAAACCCTGGCGGGCATGCCCAAGGTCAGCTTGGCCACGTCAATCTCGTTGACGTTGAGCTTGACCATCATGGCCGTGCGGTCTTCGAGCCGGATGATGGGCGTGCCGCTGGAGAAGCTGCTGAGGCTGGCCACGAGTTCGCCTTCCTGGACCAGTTTGCGCGTGACGACGCCGGCGATGGGTGCGCGGATTTCGGTTTCGCCCAACTGCCGCAAGCTGTCGCCGAGCACGCTACTGATCTGGTCGGCGCTGGCCACGCTCTGGTTGCGGCTCTTCTTGAGCACCTCGATGTCGCGGAGCTGCGCCTTGGCGCGATCCAAGTCGCTCAACGCGATCTGGTAGTCGCGCTGGCGGACGTCGTCCTGAAACTGGTTGGTCTTGCTTCGATCCAGCTCGGCCTTGGCTTGGGCGATCGCGGCGTCGGCCCGCTCAAGCTCCACCCGCTGCTGGTCGTCCAGCCGTCGGAGGTTCTCCTCCGCCGTCGCCAGACGCGCCTTGGCGAGTTCGAGCTGAAGCTGCGCGTTTTCCACGTTGCGGCCGGCGGTGTAGCCCAACGCGAGCAGTTCCTTCTGGCGCGTGTGCTCGGCCTCGGCGTTGACAAGATTGGCTCGGGCTTCTCGCAGGTTGGCTTCGGTGGCCGTGCGTTGCGTGGGGTGCGAAGACGAAACGAGCCGCTCGCGCTCCTTGGTGGCGCTGGCGAGAGACGCTTCGGCGCTGCGGATGCCGACCTTGGTCAACGTCGGCTGCGCGTCCAGTTGGTCCTTGGCCTGCGCCACTCGCTGTTCGGCCTGCTTGAGTGCCGACCGCAGCAGCGCCTCGCGCTGCACAATCTCGACGTCCAACCGCTCGATCGCACTCTGGGCGCCGCGAAGTTGGGCTCGGTCCTGTTCGACGCGGAGTTCGGTCTCTTGCGGGTCGATCACGGCGATCAGTTGGCCCTTCTCGACAACGTCGCCCTCCTCGACAAGCAACTGCGCGACCCGTCCCGAAACCCGGCTCTTGACCTCGACGGCCTTCACCGCATCGATCTGGCCCGTCTCGACGACCTTGATCTCCATGTCGCCCTCGGTGACCTCGGTCTCTTTGACATCGCCCTTGGCCATCGCTTTCATGCGGTCGGCGTTGAAGCGCATCATCGCAAACGAGCCGATCCCACACAAAGCAACCACTCCGAGCAGGATGAAGATGGACGCCTTTTTCATGAATGACGAACAGTTTGCATCAGTGACGGTCCCGGACTGGGACTTTCGGGATTCGATCAGGGCGTAAACTGCGATGCATGGCCAATATCCGCGACATCGAAGGCATCGGGGACGTATACGCCGGCAAGCTCGAGGCCGCCGGCATCAAGACGGACGACGCACTGCTTCAGGCGGGCGCCACGCGCAAGGGACGCGAGGACATCGTTCAGGCGACCGGCATCAGCGACACCCTCGTGCTCAAGTGGGTCAACCGCGCCGACCTCGCCCGGGTCAAGGGCATCGGCTCCGAGTACGCCGATCTGCTGGAAGTTTCGGGTGTGGACAGCGTTCCCGAACTCGCCCAGCGCAACGCCGCCAACCTGCACGCCAAGATGGCGGAAGTCAACGAGGCCAAGAGCCTCGTCCGACAGTTGCCGTCGGCGGCGCAGGTGGAAAAGTGGGTCGCCGAGGCGAAGTCCCTCGACCGGGTGGTCACGCACTAAGCGTTCGGCGTGTAGAGGATGGGGGCTGCACTGGCCTCGACGAGCCGCATCGCGCCTTCCCACCCATCGCATGCACCCGCCGCCATGAACTGAGCGGCCAGGTTGCCGAGGACCGTGGCTTCGGGAGGACCGG
>JACFNW010000053.1:0-8205 GCA_019454665.1 Fimbriimonadaceae bacterium
CGAACGCCGAGATGTTCCCCTACGCCATGCAGCAACTGCGACTCGCCACCACGATCGGCATGCCGACCCCCGGCTACGTGATCTGGACCTACGGCTTGCGGCTCGTGGATGGGACGGGGGCGCGGATGCCCACCTCGGGCGTCTACCGGCTGGATGGCTCGCCGCTCGAGAACATGGGTCAGCAGCCCAACATTCGCGTGGACATCACGCCCGCCGAATACTTCTCGGGCAAGGACCCGCAACTGGACCGCGCGATCGAGGAGTTGCTGAAGAAGCTGCCCCGCAAGTAAGGCGGGCATGGACCTCTATCCGGCGCTCATCAGGCGGCTGGCGTTCCGGCTCGACCCGGAGCGCGCCCACCATGCCGCGTTCTGGTTTCTGGAACGCGGCTGGGTGCCCTCGCTTCGGCGGGCGACTCCCTCGCTTCGGCGCGAGATTTGGGGCTTGGCGTTCGACAACCCCGTGGGCTTGGCGGCAGGAATGGACAAGGATGCCGTTGGTCTGAAGTCGTGGCGGCGGCTGGGCTTTGGGTTCGTCGAGGTCGGCACGGTCACGCCCAAGCCTCAACCCGGCAACCCCAAGCCGAGGCTTTTCCGCTTGCCCCCGGATCGGGCGATCATCAACCGTATGGGGTTCAACAACTCCGGCGCGGCGGCGATGGCCGAGCGGCTGGAGCGGATCAAGGCGGGAATCCCTCTTGGGATCAACCTGGGCAAGAACAAGACAACCCCCGACGAGCAGGCCGCCGAGGACTACGCCGAGGCGCTCCGCACGTTGCGCGAGCGCGGCGACTACTTCGTGGTCAACGTGTCGTCACCCAACACCCCTGGCCTACGGGGATTGCAGGAACGTGGGCCGCTCTTGGAGATCGCAAGGGCCATGCGGGCCATCGAGCCGACGAAGCCGATCCTCGTCAAAGTCGCTCCGGACCTGGCGTTCGACGCGTTGGACGACGTGCTGTCGGTATGCGTCGAGGCGAACTTGAGCGGCATCGTGGCGACGAACACCACGCTCTCGCGAACCGGGCTGAGCGCCGACCCCAGCGAAACGGGCGGCCTGTCCGGCGCTCCGCTGACCGCTCGCGCCGACGAGGTCCTCGCGCACCTGGCTCGTTATCGGCCCGGTGGGCTGGTGCTGATCGGGGTCGGCGGGATCATGACGCCCGACGACGCCAAGCGGAAAACGGACCTCGGCGCGGACCTGATCCAGTTGTACACGGGCTATGTGTACGGCGGCCCTTGGCTCGTCCCGCGCATCCTCTCGGCCCTTGGCGGCTGATGGGTCGGGCATCGGCCCCAGCGGAGTCAGTACTGGCGCATCGAGCGGTCGATCTTCTTGGCCCAGGCGTTGATCCCGCCCGCGAGGTTCTTGGCTTTGGCGAACCCTTTCGCGCGCAGCAACTCCGTGATCGTTCCGCTGCGGTTGCCCGTTCGGCAGATCACCACGATCTCGGCGTCCGGGTCCAGTTCATCGAGACGCGACTCGACGAGGTCCATCGGGATGTGGGCGTCGTGGTCGAGCCTGCTCAGCCGCAGTTCGTGGGGTTCGCGCACATCCAGCAGGAACGGTTTGCGTCCCTCGTCCATGGCGTTCTTGAGTTCTTCGACGGTCACCTCGGGCACTTGGTCGGACATCGCAGGGATTCTACTCGCGGCCGCGCTTGGACGCCGGGATGGGTCCAATGTCGCACCGACGGTTCCAAAGACCTATGGCCAGATCATCAGAAATCGCAACCCAGCGACAGTCGAATCAAACCTATAATCGTCTGGATTGGTTCACGGATCATCATTTTTGCAGCATCGTCAAGAACGCCAAACGTTCGGCGAAACGCGCAAATCGGCCCCCCGCCCCGACCAGCGATCATCGGGTTGTCATGCGCCAATCCAATCGACGATCTGGGTTCACCCTCATCGAACTGCTCGTCGTCATCGCGATCATCGCCATCCTCGCGGCCATGCTCTTCCCCGTCTACGGGCAAGCCAAGGAATCCGCCAAAAAGACGCAGAGCTTGAGCAACGTCAAGCAACACGCGATCGCCTTCCAGCTCTACGTCGCCGACTACGACGACGTGTTGCCCAGCGCCACCATCATGGGTGAGGCTGGCCAAACCACCCCCGACAACTACGGCGCGTTCCACTGGCCGTGGCTCACGCTCCCGTACGTGAAGTCCATGGACCTCTACCGCTCGCCCAGCGACACCAAGGAATGGTCCGGTTCGCTGTGCATGGGCGGATGCCGCGACAAGAACAACCCGTACTACGGCTACCTTTGGGGCCTCTATCCCAGCTACGGGTTCAACTGGTGGTACCTCGCACCGGACTACCGGGTGCCCCAAGGCCAGAACCCGGCCACCGCGCGGACCATCTACAGCATCGGCAAACCAATGACCGCCGCCTACGAGCCGGCCCGAACCGTTCTGCTCGCCGACAGCACGTGGGCGCCGCCCGCCGACCCGACCAACCTCGTCATGGGCTACTACGTGATCAACCCGCCCAGCCTTTGGACCGGCGCGCCGCCCCTGACGCGAACGTCCTACGGTTTCGTGATGCCGCGCCACAACAACGCGGCCAACGTCGCCTGGCTCGACGGACACGCCACGACCACGCGCGTCGAGCGGCTCGCCGACGAAGCCCTGTGGGACTTGGAGTAGGTGACTGAACGAATGAAGTGGGCCATCGCACTCGTCTTGGTCGCCGTCGGCGTCATCACCTACCAGGTGTTGCGGCACCGCGACCCCGCCCTCCCCACGGCCCCAGCGACCGCAGGAGCGACGCCCATGACCCGTGCGCCCGGCGAACCGGTCGAGGGCGAGCCAAACTACCACGGCATTCCTCGTTGAGTTGCCGACCCGACCCCCGGTACGACGCGCCGGGGGTCAACCTTTGTAGGTCGCTGTGGCCTTCAGAGTAAACGCAAGCGGAGTCCCATCGCCCTCGGGTAGCCGAGCGCCCTTGCCCTTCCACTCCATCTCGGTCCAACGACCCTTCGCATCGTAGGCGATCCAGCCCTGCGCCGTCAAACCTGCTTCGGCTTGCTCGGAGAACGTGCCCTGTGCGCGCCAACCGCCCGCTGCAAGGGGACTGCGCGTCAGCGAGAACTTGGCCGAGGGCACCTGGGTGTTGGGAATGTCAGCAAGGGTCGAGGACCAAGAGCGTCCCGACTCGGGGGGCGTCGGCGGAAACAACAGCCGACTCATTCGGACCAACTCGTGCGGCTCGACCTCCGATGGGGTCTGGAGCCACGTGCCGTCGCTGGCGAATCTGGCTTCGAACTTGGTGCCTAGGGTCTCGGCGGGAACGGGCAGCACCACTTGGCCCAAGATCGTCCTCTCGAGTTTGCGGACCACGCTGACCTTGGAGCCCTCTTCTGGAGCGAGCGTCAGCCGTTCGACCACGCGCTCGTCAATTCCCGCGGCACGGTCGTGGAACCACGTTTCGACGATGATGGTCTGGGGGATCGTCGCCAAGGCGAGGGACAGGGCGAGCACGCTCATCGCGGGTTCGACGGGGACTTCTTGGGCTCGACGTACGATTCACCCGGCAACAGCATGCCCTGCTTGCGGGCCTGCTCTTCTCGACCTGCCGGGCTCTGGGCGTAGGCTTCCTGACGGGCGAGTTCGCGAACCCGTGCCTCGATGGCCTCGGTCTGTTCGACCTGCGCATCTGCCTCGACCGAGGCGGCAGCGTTGAACCGCCAAGGCTTCTGGCTGAGCACCAGGCCTGTGGCGACGGCGATCACGATCACGATGGCTTGGACAAGCGGCTTACCCTTCATGGCTGGCGGTTACGGGTCGAATCAGAATCAGGTTGGTGTTGCCGGGTTCCCCGGCGGGCACTCCGGCGCTGAGCACCACGGAGTCCCCGATCTTCAGACGTTTCGCAGCGAGAAAAGCGCGCATCGCGTGGTCCACGATTTCGTCGGTCGTGGTTGGAAGCGCCACGTCAACGGCCTCCACCCCCAAGACCAACGCCATCTGCAGCCGTGTTTTGGGACGCCAACTCGCGCAGAGGATCGGCGTGGCCGGGCGGAACTTGCTGACGAGGCGTGGCGTCTGCCCGGACGAGGTCGTCGTCACGATGGCTTTGGGGCGCTGCGTTCGAGCGATTTCGGCGACGGCGTGGGCCACAGCCTCGGTCGGCGAGGTCTGACCCTTGCGTGCTCGGCTGGAGTATTCGCGCAGGAGCGGTCCGCTGTCCACTTCGTGATCCGTGCGCGCGCAGATGCGGGCCATCGCGGCGCACGCCTCGATCGGAAAGGCGCCCGCCGCCGTCTCGCCCGAGAGCATCACGGCGTCCGTGCCATCGAGGATGGCGTTGGCCACGTCGCTGGCTTCAGCCCGTGTGGGCCGGGGAGCGGCGATCATGCTCTCGAGCATCTGGGTGGCCGTGATCACGGGCTTGCCGCGCCGTTGGCACACGCGGATGATCTCCTTCTGGGCCATGGGCACCTCTTCGAGGTCCATCTGGAGCCCGAGGTCGCCGCGGGCCACCATGACGGCGTCGGCTTGGGCCACGATGTCGTCCAGGCGCTTGAGCGCCTGCCGCATCTCGACTTTGGCCACGAGGTGAACCGACGGATCGTGCTCGTCCACCAACTGCCGGAGTTCGGCGATGTCCGCCCCCGTTTTGACATAGCTCAGGGCGATGAAGTCGGCACCCGCTCGGCACGCTTCGACGAGGTCGGTCCGGTCCTTTGCCGAGATCGCGGGCACGTCGAACGTCTTGCCCACCACGGTGACGCCTTGGCGACTGGTGACGAGCCCACCTGTGATCGCGCGCGCCCGGATGCGGTCGCCCTGCCGATCCAGCACGCGCAGGGACACGTTGCCGTCGCCCAGCAGCAGGCGCGAGTTCGTCGTGAGGCTGGCGAGCACTTCGGGCTGGGACAGGGGGATGTCGGCATCGCTTGGCCCCAGCACGAGTTCGTAACCTGGCTTGACGTCGAGGATGCCCTCGATCGCGCCGATGCGGAACTTGGGACCCTGCAGGTCCACCAACACGGCCACGCCGCCGACCGCTGGGCTCAGTTCCCGCACCCAACCGATCCACTTGCGACGCGTCTCCCAGTCTCCGTGGCTGCAGTTGATGCGGGCGACGTTCATTCCGGCCCGGATCAGTGCCGCGACCTTCTCCCGCGAGTCCACCGCCGGACCCAGCGTGCAGACGATCTTGGTTCGGCGGAAGCTAGCGATCGCCGAACACCCCGAGTTGGCTTTCTTCGGGCGACGTGCGCCGGTCCACCCAATTCACCGTCGTATGGGCGTTCTTGGCCCACGTGGCGAATTCGGGGTACTCGTCGTCGCCGCCCAGATCGAGGAACAGCCCGAAGCACAACGCTCGACTGCGAAGGCTCCCGTTGACCGCTGCCGCTGCCGAACCCAGCGTGATGCCCTTGGTTCGGTAGGTGTCGGAGCCCGCCATGTCCACAAACACGCCGATGGCGTTGGCGTTGCCCGCGCCGAGGCTGAGGTTGGGCGCCTCGTAGAGGTCGTTGCCCGCCCGGTCCACCAGCATGCCCACGCCGAAGTCGTGGCCCGCACCCTGCGCCATGTTCATGGGCGCGCGGTACACATCGGCCCCGTCGGCGTCGTCCAAATAGCCGATGGCGAAGTGGGCGGATGCGCCTTGGGCGTACCACTGGCCAAGGTATTCGTCGCGCCCATCCTGATCCCACAACATGCCCACGGCCTTCCAGTAGCCCACGCCCTGCCCGAACACGCCGCACGAGTACTTGTCGTCCCCCGCGATGTCGTAGAGGATGCCGACGCCGCCGCTCAGGCTGCGCCCGTGGGTGTAGTCGGCGCGCAACCCGTTGCCGGCGCCTTGCGCCATGCTCACGTTGTGCTCGGCGCTCTGCGGCGAGGGAAAGTCTACGACCGTGTCGTTGGCGGTGTACAGGTCGTTGCCGGCGCGATCAATCAGCATGCCGCAACCCATCGTCTGGCCCACGCCCTGCACTTGGTTGAAGCCGACGTAGACATCGTCGCCCGCCATATCCTCCAGGACCGATGCGCCGAAGTTGGCGAAACCGAGTCCGTCGCCGTAGCCTTCGTAGCGGTCGTTGCCCGCGAGATCGAGCAACGTGGCGAAGCCGAACCGAGCCGACGCCAGGCCGGGACGGTGCGTCCTGTACGTGTCGTTGCCGCTGGCGTCGATGAGACACGCGTAGCCGTACAGGGCACCCGCCGGCCCGGCGTATTGCCTTCCGTTCCGGCGGCCTTCCCACTCGGCGACCGGGGTTTCGGCCAGGGCCGGGTCGCTCAGGTACAGGTCGTCGCCGTTCAAGTCGAGCACCACGCTGGCCCAGTTGGAGCCGCTGTGGTTCGCGGGAAGATTGGGGTACCGATCGTCGCCGCCCGTGTCAATGACCAGCAGATGAGGCCCTTCGTGGACGGTGGCCGACCCTCCGCAGAGCCTGACCATGCCCCAAACCGTGTCCACCCGCCAGTCGAACGTCTCCGTGGCGAGCGATCCGGCCAACAGGTCCTTCGCGGCTTCGGCGGCCAGCGCCAAGTCGTGGCCTCCCGCGCCAAGGGCGCGCAGGTCCACCTTGGCGGCACGTTCGGCCCATGCCCGAAACGCGCCGACGTCGCTGGGCACGCCCACCGAGCGCGCGGTCTCCTGCAACGTGGCGTCGAGCTCGGGAATGGCCGCAAACGCCGCCCGGCGGAACTCGATGCTCCGCAACTGGGTCAGCAGCACGAGCGCGGCCGCGCGCTGGACGTCGTCCGGAACGCCCCGGAGGTTCGGCGCGGGCGCGCGCAGGAGTTGGTCGGTCTGCATCCGCGCCAGCACCGACGCCAAGGCGTTTGGCTCGGCGGCTTGCGCCTTGATGGCTTCCAACGGATCGCCGACCAACGTCCGGCGCGTTCCGAAGCCCATCAGTTGCCCCGCGATGCCCAGCGATTCGCTCGGCCGCCCGGCGGCGGCGAACATTTGGCGGCGGTAAACCTCGGCCATCCACGGGATTCTCCAAGGATTTTCGCTCATCGCGTCGTAGAGAGGAGACGTGAATTCGCCGTACCGGAAGATCCGCAGCAGGTTTTCATCCAGTCGGGCGGTCTTCGTGGTCAACTCGGCACGGCCCAGCGCTTGCTCGAACTCGGATTCGAGCGAGGCGGTTTGCAAGCTCGTCGCCAGCATCGTGCATGCGATCCAGATGGTCATCGCCATAGTCGTGTTCTGCCTTGCCCAGACTACCTTGGCGCAGGCCCTTCGGCCCGATTCACCGCTGCCGACCACCCCTTTCGCCGATTGGAAGCCCGTACCCGGCAGGGCCCGGCAGTTTGAGGCCGAGTTCGCGAGTCCCTTGCAGACGGGCATCGCGGTCAACGACACGATCCTCGCTCGGGTTGTCCTTCCGGAGGGCGGTGGGCCGTTTCCGGGGGTGCTCATCCTGCACTATTGGGGCGCGGCCACCCTCGACGTCGAACAGGCCATGGCCGCCGAACTCGCGTCGCGCGGCGTCGCGGCCGTCTTGATCAGCCTGCCGTACCATCTGGAGCGCAGCCCCGAGGGCAAGCCATCGGGAAGTCAGGCCATCGTCCCGGACCCCGACCGCATGCTCCAGACGATGACTCAAGCCGTCTTGGACGCGCGGGAGACGGGCCGTTTCATCGCCTCGCGGCCCGAATTCGACGCCTCGCGCGTCGGCATCATGGGCACCAGCCTGGGTTCGTTGGTGGCCGAGGTGGTCTATGGCGTGGACGCGCGGTTTCAACGCGCGGCGTTCCTTCTCGGCGGGGTGGACCTGGCGGGCATCCTCTGGCGCAGCCCGATCGTGGTCGAACAGCGCAACGCCCTCCGCCGTTCGGGAATCACCGAGCCGATTCTCCGGGAGCGGTTGGCTGGCATTGAGCCGACCGCCTACCTGTCGCAGCGGGAGGGGGGCCGGACCTATGTCATAGGGGCGCGGTACGACGTCGTGATCCCCGCCCGCTACACCGAGGCGTTGGCCAAGTTGCTCCCCGAAGGCGAATCCCTGTGGCTCGACACGGGCCATTACGGCGGAGTGCTTGTTCAAAGGCCATTGTTCAGGAGCATCGCCGACTTCTTCGAGACCGAGTTCTCGGGCGAGCGCTTCCGGGCGCCCAAGACGCTCTACGCCCCCACGATTCGGCTCGGCATCCAGGCCAACACGGCCACCCGGGTGCAAATCGCCTTGGGCGTGGACGTGTGGCGATCCAACACCAAGGGCGACGTCGTC
>JACFNW010000053.1:8215-9508 GCA_019454665.1 Fimbriimonadaceae bacterium
GGCCACGCCTCGAGGTCCGCAGTTCTTCCTGGGCGGAAAGCTCGACAAGGGCCTCATGGTCGGCGCGACGTTCGCCCAACGACGAACCGCCATCGGCGTCTTCTGGAGCATGATTCTTTGACGCCCGATCTCTTCGATGCAACGGTTGGGAACCTGGCCTGGACGTATGCCGAACTCGCCGACGCCTTGGAAGGCGCGCACGTCGAACGCCTCGACGGAGGCCTGGTCTCGATGAGCGACGAAGCCCACCCGATGGCGAACTTCGCCCTGATCGTGGAGCCGAGCACCTCGTTGTTGTCCCACGTGCGGCAATGCGCGGCGTTTCGACCCGTGTTCAACGTCTACTGGCCGATCCGGGTTGGCGAGCCCCGTCCGGAGCCAGGTGGCCTGGCCGAGGTCTGGGACCTCTCGATCCTCGCCCATCCTCCGCTGGAACCCCGCACCGACAGGGGCGATGTTGCTTCGTTGCGGCTCGTGCCCCGCGAAGAGCGCGCCGACGTGGCCGCATTCATGGTCGAGCAGTTTTTTTCGGCCAGCCGCAGGAACTACCGGTCCGTGGTGGCGCAGGCCACAGCACGATCCGACCTTGAGCTGTACGCCTTGCCCAACCCGATTCCGACGCGCAACGCCCCTTACGACGCCGCCCTATTGGTGGGCCGCACGTGCGAAAGCGTCGGACTCTACAACCTGTGCGTCCGGCGCAGCCTTCGGGGGCGCGGCATCGGTCGCGCGTGCGTGCGCGCCGTGCTGGAGTTGGCCGCCGAAGCCGGCCTGCCCTGCATCCTGCAATGCGAGAAACGGCTCCGCGACTACTACGTGGGCCAGGGATTCCAAGACGTGGGCACCCTGGTGATCTTCAACGCCAGCTGAGCTATTCGAGATCGAACAACTCGTCCGTGCTCAGGTCGCCATCGCGATCCAGTTCGCCCAGTTCGTGCGGGCGGAACATGGTGCCATCCAAGCCGTAGCCGAAACTCCCCGTCCGCAACACCGGTCGAAACGCCATGACGTGCCCGTCGGCCCAGGCGACCAGGCCGACACCGAGGTGTCGTCCATGAAAGCTCGGGTACTCGCTGGAGGGCGGCTCGAGGTACGCGTTGCCTTCCAATCTAGGATCGGGGAACTCCCAATTGTTGATCCGGGCCGCCGTGCCGAACACGACGGTTCCGGCCGGGTCGCCCACCTGTGCCCCGTTGACGGGGATCGGCGTTTCGGTCCAGTCGGGCGGCGCGAACGTGGAGGGGCTGAGGTAGGCGTAGTTGTAGCCGAACCCCGTCAGGCCAAGGGCGGTTC
>JACFNW010000054.1 GCA_019454665.1 Fimbriimonadaceae bacterium
CTCCACCGACGGGTCGCCCACCAGGGAGCGCACTAAAGGTGTGGCATTGACGTAGGGGACGCAACCCAGCCTCACGACGAGCCCCCCGGTTTGCGCGCGACGACGATCACGCTGCTGCCCCAAGGGAGGTCGAACCGTTCGATCAGGCTCGCCTCGAAGGTCTGAAGGGCGACCAGCGCCCGGTTCAGCCACTCGGGCACGGGAACCAAGTTGGCCTGCGCGGGGCCCTTGCGGCGACGCTCGAAGAAGCGCACGAGCATCACGACCGGAAACAGGAAGAACACCGAGTAGCCGATGCGTTCCACCTCGAACCCCTGCGCCTGGAGGAGCGCCTTGAGTTCGGGACGGGTGTAGCGGCGAAAGTGCATGAGCGCCACGTCGTGCGGACCCCACAGGAACCCGTGGGCCGGCACGCTGAGCACCAAGGTACCGCCTGGCTTGAGCACGCGCAGGGACTCGGCGAACGCGCGCCGGTGGTCCTCGATGTGTTCGTAGACGTCCAAGGAGACGATGGCGTCGAAACGCTCGGCGGCGAACGGCAGAGCGGTGCCGCTCCCCTTCACCAGCGGCCCCAGGCCGCGAGAAGACGAGAAGCGGAGCGCCAGATCGCTCATGTCGAGGCCGACGGGCTCGGACCACTCCTGGAGTTCGGACATCACGCGCCCCGTGCCGCAACCCAGATCGAGAATCCGGGGGCGCGATGCGCCCACGACCGCCCGTCGAAGCAACCGCAGGGCCAGCCGACGCCGGCCGACGAACCACCAATAGCGGTCCTCCAGCCGGAACATCTTCTCGTATTCCTGAGCCTGCACGTCAGTCCGCCCTGACCTCGAGGCGCTTGCGTTTGCCGGCCAGCCTCAGCTTCACGAGTTCGCCAAGCATCCGGGGTCCGTCGCGCATCAGGACCACCTTCGAGCCCTCTTGGTGCGCCCAGCGGATCGGCACCTCGGCGATGCGGTAGCCGAGGTCCCTGGCAATCATGAGCGACTCGAAATCGAACCCGAACCCATCCACCTTGCACCGAGAAAACACGTCCCGGGCCACGTCTCGCTCGAACAGCTTGAAGCCGCACTGCGTGTCTTGGATGCCCCGGATGGCCAGCATCTGGACGGCCTTGTTGAACGCGCGGCCCAGCAGTTCGCGGTAGAGGGGCTGGCGGACCTCCAAGCGACTGTCGCGAAGCGGACGGCTGCCGATGGCGATCGGCGAACCGGCTTCGACGTGCGGCCACAGCTTCTCGACCTCTTCGATCGGCGCGGCGAGGTCGGCATCGGAGAAGAGGATGTAATCGGCCTCTTGCGCGAGCATTCCGCGCCGCACGGCGTGGCCCTTGCCCCGGTTGGGTTTGTAGGCGTCGAGGGCGAAGCCCGGGTTGGCGTCGGCGAAGGCTTGAACGAGGGCGTTGGTCTGGTCGCGGCTGCCGTCGCTGACGACGGTGACGGTCCACGAGTAGGGTTGCCGAGCCAGGTAGTCGCGAATCCGCTCGAGCGTCGGCTGGATGCGTTGCGCTTCGTTGTACGCGGGGATGATCACCGCCAGCCGAGGACGATCCAATTCGACGGGAGTGTACCTGCGGGCCTCGGGCGGGTCATTTGGGAACGGCGCAGAGCGCAAAGGCGTTATCATGCCAACGATGAAGCGCCAACTCGCCACCCTGATCGCCCTTTCGCTCGCCGCCATGACCCTCGTCGGCTGCTCCGAAACCAAGACCGACGAAGCCAAGCCCGAGGCAAGCGCGACCGGCTCCGTGGAGTCCACTCCCGCTTCGACGAACAAAGTCGTGGACGGCGTGTTCTGCAACGCCGAAGGCAAGCCCATCTGCCCTGTGATGAACTCCGTGGTCGAATCCGAAGCCGACGCGGTCGAAGTCATCGAGCACGAGGGTGTGAAGTACTACATCTGTTGCGCGGGCTGCCCGGACAAGTTCAAGGCCGACCCCGCCAAGTACGCGATCAAGCTCTGATCCGGGGCCCGCAGGGGCCATTCGGGTAAACTCTTCGGGTCCGCGCAGGCCCCGAGTCGCTCGGTGGCGACCAAAGGTTCGCCCATCCGATCCCGCGGCTCTTGCGCATCCCCAACCATGAGCAACGAGCCCGAAAATGTCCAGCAACCCGACGGCGAAGAAGCCTTCGTTCGTCCCGTCGCCAAGGAATCGTACGACGCCAGCGACATTCAGGTGCTGGAGGGACTCGAAGCCGTCCGAAAGCGCCCCGGCATGTACGTGGGCGACAACGGCAAAAAGGGCCTCCACCACATGTGGCGCGAGGTCGTGGACAACTCGGTGGACGAGGCGCTCGCCGGGTTCTGCACCGAAATCGTCTGCACCCTGCACGAAGACAACTCCGTCTCGGTGAGGGACAACGGGCGCGGCATCCCGGTGGACATCCACGAAAAGGAGGGCAAGTCGGCGCTCGAAGTCGTCATGACCGTCCTGCACGCCGGCGGCAAGTTCGGCGGCGGGTCGTACAAGACGTCCGGCGGTCTCCACGGCGTCGGCGTCTCGTGCACCAACGCCCTCTCCGAATGGTGCGTGGTCGAAGTCAGCCGCGACGGCAAGCTGCACCGCCAGCGCTACGAGAAGGGCTTCCCCCAAGGGCCGGTCGCCGTCGTCGGGACTGCCGAAGGCACGGGCACCTACACGCGCTGGCTCGCCGATGGCACCGTGCTCACCGTAACGACTTACGATACACATCTGCTCATCAACCGCCTCAAGGAACTCGCCTACCTGAACCCCCAAGTCCGGTTCGAGTTCATCAACGAACAAAACCCGGACGAAAACGAGGTGTTCCACTATCAGCGCGGCATCCCGCAGTTGGTCGAAGACCTCAACGACGGCAAGGACGTCTTGCACAAGGTCGTTTACTTCCAGCGCCAGAAGGAAACACTGGAGATCGAGGTCGCCCTGCAATACCATACGGGCTACAACGAAACCGTCCTCGCGTTTTCCAATATGATCCACCAGCCCGACGGCGGTACGCACGTCAGCGGGTTCAGCACGGCATTGACGCGCGTCATCAACTCTTACGCGCGCAAGAACAACTTCCTCAAGGAGAAGGACGCCAACTTCACGTCGGACGACGTCTCCGACGGATTGACCGCCGTCATCTCGCTTAGGCTGGAGAACCCCAGCTACAACTCGCAAGACAAGGTCAAGCTGGTCACCCCCGAGGTGCAGGGCATCACCAATTCGCTGGTCGGCGATGGGCTTTCGACGTTCTTCGACGAGAATCCCCAGGTCGCGCGGCGCATCATGGAGAAGGCGATGGTCGCCCAGCGAGCCCGCGAGGCGGCCAAGAAAGCCGCCGAGACGGCCCGCCGATCGTCCGCAATGGACTCGTTCGGACTGCCGGGCAAGCTCAGCGACTGCGTGAGCAAGGACCCCAGCAAATGCGAAATCTTCTTGGTCGAGGGCGACTCGGCGGGTGGCTCGGCCAAGAGCGCGCGCGACCGTGTGACCCAGGCCATCCTGCCCCTGCGGGGCAAGATCCTAAACGTCGAGCGTGCGCGCATTGACAAGGCGCTCGACAACGAGGAAATCAAGGCGCTCATCGCCGCTCTCGGCGTGGGTATTGACCTTGACCTGGGCCGCAAGAAACAAGAAGACGAAGCCGGACTCAATGCCGACGCCAAGAACGGCAGCAGCGAGCATTTCGACCTCTCGAAGCTGCGCTACCACAAGATCATCATCATGACCGACGCGGACGTGGATGGCGAACACATCCGCACGTTGCTCCTCACGTTCTTCTACCGCTACATGAGGCCGGTCATCGAGGCCGGACACGTCTTCTTGGCCCAGCCTCCCCTGTTCGTGGTCAAGGCGGGCAGCAACGAACGCTACTATGCGCAAGACCAGAAGGAACTTGACGAGATCCTCAAAAACGTCAAGAAGAAGAAGTACACGATCACACGCTTCAAAGGCCTTGGCGAGATGAACGCCGAAGAACTCGAGGAGACCACGATGGCCCCCGGCAACCGGCGACTCGTCCAAGTGCAGATTGATCCCGAACTCGCGATAGAAGTCGAGATGATGTTCAGCAAACTCATGGGCGACAAAGTCGAACCCCGACGCGAGTTCATCGAACGACACGCCAAGCACGCAGGCAACGTAGACTGGCACTATTGAGGGAACAATAGCCATGGTGGATCAAGAAACCAGCCGCGCGATCCTCGCAGCCGTGCGCGCCTCGGCACTGAGCGGCCGCGCCCTCCGCGAGGACGCCATGCAGCGCCTTGACCAGTTGCCGGACTACAACTGGAGCGGCATCTACCGGCTGGAAGGCGACACGCTGGTGTTGGACGCCTACGTGGGCGCGCCCACCGATCACACGCACATCCCCGTCGGGCGCGGCGTTTGCGGCACCGCCGTCGCCGAGGACCGCAATCAGGTGGTCGAAGACGTTCGCACCCTGGACAACTACCTCGCGTGCAGCACGCAAACGCGATCCGAGATCGTGGTGCTCATCCGGCGCGGCGAGACGATTCTGGGCCAGATCGACATTGACGGACACCGAGTCGGCGCGTTCGATGCCAGCGATGAAGCGATGCTCGAGTCCCTGGCCGCCCACTTGGCCGAGCGCTGGGATTGACCTTTCGGCGCACCGCCGTCCACCTGGTTGGCACCGGCCCGCGCGCACCCGAATCGGTTACCGGCGGACAACCGACACAGAGACGTTCACACTCCCGTGGGGGAGTGTGAACGTGAAGAAACGAAGGTGAAGCAAGGGCGACGCGAATCAGCCGCCCTTGGCCGGGTCGAGCCCCAACGTGCGGCCCTTCTGCACCGCCGGAATGCCCTCCGACATCCACACCGGCATGGGCTCGCCCTTCAGGTAGTGGTCGAAGTACTGCGCCAGTCGGATCGTCCAGTCCTTCCGGTTGACGCGCTTGCCGATGCCGTGATCCTCGCCGTTGTAGTTGACCAACCAAGCCGGCTTGCCCAGCCGCCGCAACGCGACGAACATCTGGATGCCTTCGGTCCAAGGCACCGCGCCGTCCTGATCGTTGTGCAGCATCAGCAGCGGCGTCTTTACCTTGTCGGCGAAGAAGATGGGCGAGTTCTCGATGAACCGAAGAGGGTACTCCCACAGGCTGCCACCGATGCGGCTCTGCGTGTTCTCGTACTGGAACATGCGGCTCATGCCCGTACCGTATCGAATGCCGCCATAGGCGCTGATCATGTTCGACACCGGGGCCCCGCCCTCGGCGGCGGCGAACATGTTCGTCTTGGTCACGAGGTACAGCGCTTGATAGCCGCCCCACGAGTGGCCCTGGATGCCGATGCGCTTGGGGTCCACGTAGCCCTGGTTCACCACGGCTTGAACTCCGGGAATGAGCGCCGAATAGCAGCTCTCGCCGGGGTATCCCTCGCGATAGGGGATGTCCGGCAGAAACACCACGTAACCGCGGCTCGCATAGAACGAGGGGTTGATGGACGAGCTGCCCGGCGAAGGCGCGCGGTACTGGTGGAGCGTGTCCGAGAGTCGCTCGTAGAAGTACACGATCATCGGGTACGTCTTGGCGGGATCGTAGCCTCCCGGCTTGATGACCACGCCCTTGAGCGGCACGCCGTCCATCGAAGTGTACGACACGAGTTCCGCTTTGCCCCACAGGTAGTCGGCCTGCTGCGGGTTGGCGTCGCTCTTGCGCTCGAAGGATTTGAAGTCGGCCGTCGTGTACAGGTCGGGGAACTGCTCGAACGTCTGGCGCGTGAGCACATACACTTCGGCGTCCTTGGCCTTGCTCGGGTTGCCGAACTCGCAATCCTCCATCGTCAGCCGCTGCGGGGTTCCATCGAACGTATCCGTCCAGAAGCCCGTGGCATAGGTCTCGAGGTTGGTCGCCGTCAGGAATAGGGGCTTGTTCGTGGGGATGGTCCGCTCTTCGGGGTCGAACCGGCGGATGCGGAACTGGGTCGAGATGGCGCGCCCGACGCCGTTGGTCACGTTGACCGGGTCCTTGCGCCCCGTCGGATCCAGCGCCCACGCGTCGAACCGGTCGTAGACGATGAACCACTCTTCGCCGTTCGTCCAGCCGCCCTGTCCGTACGAGCCGGGGTCGTTGGGTGTGTCGTGCTGTTCGTTGTGGAGCGGGTGGGGCACCTTCGCGCCGATCTCCACGACTTTGCGGTTGGCCGTTTCCATCGCGAACCACTTGCGCTTCTCGCCATCCCACCACGTGGCGTACTTGCCCGTGGGCGAAAGCACGAAACCACCGCGCACCCGCTCGAGCACCTTGGTGCGCGTGCCAGTGCGGACGTCCACGAGATACACGTCGTTCGCGCCGAGATTCCACGAACTCTCCAATTGATAGGGCCTATCGTCCGTGCCTACGCCCAGGTTGCCGTTGCCTCGGTCGGCGACGGTGACGCTCCGCAGCTCGGGAGTGGCCAGAGCCGTGATGCGCTTGGAGCCCAGATCGGCCATCGCTTCGTAGGTGCGGTTTCGCTCGCCGGCGACCTGCCGCAACTGCATGGGCTGGATGAGCGGATCCTTCCAGTGCCACAGGTCGAACACGGGCTTTTCTTCCGCGTCATCCGCTGCCGGCGGGGCTTCCTCGGCGGGCGGGGCGGTCGCGAAGAACACGCGGCGACCGTCTTCCGAGAACCTCGGCCGTACGCGCTCGACGGGCACCATGCCTTCCAGCAGCCCCGACGAACCTGGCTTGGCGATCAGCGACGGCTTGTCGCCGACGCTCAATATGTACAAGGCGAACGCGGGTTTCTTGGCCTGATAGTCCTCGATGTCCGAGTAATAGGCCAACCTCTTGCCATCGTCGTGCAGGGTCAGTTGGCGGTAGTTGGCGATGCCTTGAGTAAGTGTCCTCTCGGCTCCCGAGGCCAGATCGCGGGCGTAGATGCCGTCGCGTGCGCCGTCCGGCGAGGACACCGAGTAGACCAGCGTCTTGCCGTCGCGGCTGAAGAGGAACTGGTCCACGAACTCGACCTTGGCCGTCTCGCCGCTGGCGATGTTCATGACGAGCAACTCGGTGCCGGGGCGGTGCTCCTTCTTCTTCGCGGGTTGGCCTTCGGCGGGCTTTGCCTCCTCTGCGGGCTTGGCGGGCTCGGGCTTCTTGGGCTCGGGGTGAAGGCGCAACGTGATCCATCCAGCGAATTCGGTGGGGTTCGACCACGTCTGCACGTTCTCGGTGGTTCGCTTCGATCCATCGGATAGGTTGAGGATCACCAAGCTGTTCTTGGGCATTTCCTCGGGTTTCTTCTTCTCTTTGCGCGCCTTGTCCAGCTCGGCTTTGGCGGGGACGACGGTGGCCACCACGAACTTGCCATCGTCGGTGAACCGCGCCGAGGTGCCCCGCTCGATCTCGTGCCTTCCGGCCCCGCGCGCCGAAACGACGATCAGCGTGCCGTCGCCTTCCTGTGGCGAGACCGTGTACAGCAGCCAACGGCCATCGTTCGAGAGCGCGCTCGCGCCGATGGACTTCCAGCCGTCGTAAACGGTGTGGTCGAGGGGCTTCTTCTGGGCGGATCCGGCGACGGAAACGCAAAGAATCAAAGCCACTGCGGCCAAGCGCCAACGCGAGACGGGAGACTTCATGGTGCGCGTCATGTTCGCCGCCCGAATGGAATCTCCTTCCGCGGCGGGCGCATTCCTGATAACCTATAGCGAGATGAACGAGGCACAGGCATGGGCATGGAGCGTGGCGTTCCTGCTCGGCAACGCGTTCTTTGTGGCCGCCGAATACAGCTTGATCGGCGCGCGGCGGAGCCGAATCGAGGCTGCGGCGCGCAAAGGCCACGGGTCGGCGAAAGTGGTTCTGGACTCGCTGGGCAAGCTCGCCCTCTATGTGGCGGGCATCCAAGTCGCCATCTCGATGTTCGGCATCGGCATGGGCAAAGTCACCGAGCCCCTCATCGAGAAGTACATCGGCGATGCGATCGGCCAATGGGTCGGGCCAGCGTCGGGCGTCCTCTCCCTGTTCTTCGTCACGTTCGCCCTGGTCGTGATCGGCGAACTCGTACCGAAGTACCTGACGCTGCAGTTTTCCGAGCAAGTCGCCTTGGTGCAGGCCAAGCCGCTTCGGTTTCTGGTGCGCCTCCTGGCGCCGTTCGTGTGGCTGGTCCAGACGAGCGGGCGCTTCATCCTCAAGCTCATGGGCGTGACGCTGGCCAAGGAGCAAGACGAGAGCCTCTCGCGAGACGAACTCCTCTTGGCCCTTCGAGCCGCGCAAAGCGAAGGCGTGCTCGACCAGACGCACGCAAGGATGGTCGCCAAGGCGATGCGGCTGGACACCCTGAAGGTCCAAGACATCATGATCCACCGCATGGACATCCAGTGGCTGGACGTCTCGACCCCGCGCGAGGAACTCCCGTACCGCCTGGCCGAAATCCGCCACACGCGCATCCCGGTGTGCCGGGGCGACATAGACGACGTGGTGGGCTTGGTGCTGTTGAACGACGTGGTCTCGCATTGGGATCAACCCGATTTCAGCCTCGAAGGCCTGGCCAGGCCCATGGAAGTGGTGCCGGAGACCATCACGCTCGACCAAGCCACCCGCCTGATGCGCGAGCGCAAGACGCAAATGCTGCTCATCAGCGACGAGTACGGCGGCACCGCCGGCCTGATCACGCTGGAGGACGTCGTCGAAGAGGTCTTTGGCGAGTTCGAGGACCTCTTGGAGAGCGAGCGCGCGCGGATCGAAAAGGTCGGTCCCTATCGCATCTCGTTCCGCTCGGACGTGCGGTACGACGAGGTTTTGGAGTTCCTTCAACTCGACCCCGAGCCCGGCCCCTACGAAACAGAAACCATGGCGGAAATCCTGGGCGAGCAGCTGGAGAACGTCCCGAAACTCGGGGACGTCGTCGAACTCGATATCGGCACCTTGCGCGTTGAGAACATGGCGCAAAGGCGCGTCACCCGCCTGTCGCTGACGGTCAAGCGGTCGCGCGATGCGAACGAAATCTTGCCGCCCACGTCCGGGAATTGACCATACTGGGCCGTGAATGTCCTCGACGCAATCGTGCCCGCCGGAGGCTCGTTGGACGAGGCGTTCGCCTCTGCGGTCGGCGTCCATCACAAGCCCCTGATTCGATTTGGCGACCAGACGGTGCTTGAACGCACGGTCGCCGCGATCAAGACCGCATTCCCTGGGGGCCGAATCGTGGTGGTCGGGCCCGAGACCGTGCGGCACCACATCGCCGAGCAGGTCTCGATGGCCTTGCCTGAGGCCGACTCGGGTCCCGCCAACATCCTTCTGGGCCTTGACTGGCTGCGCCGCACCAGCGATGGCCCGCTGGGCAAGGTGCTGGTCGTCACCAGCGATCTGCCGTTCCTCACCCCGGAATCCTTGAAGACGCTCGTTTCCCGATGCGATCCCGGCGTCGCGTTCTCCGTGCCGCTCATCGGCCAAAGCGCGTTCGAGAGCGCCTACCCCGGCGCGCCGGCGACGTTCGTTCCCGTTCGCGAAGGGCTGGTCACCACGGGGTGTGCGTACCTCGTGGATG
>JACFNW010000055.1 GCA_019454665.1 Fimbriimonadaceae bacterium
CGATTGGTCATGCATCATAGCACAGGTTTTCCGTTTTGACAAGGGGTTTTTGAGATTTCTCGATCCTGCTATCATTAGGGGCCGATGTCTGCCCCACCCGCCGCCTCTGCCGAACCGGTCATGGGCGTCTTGGAGGCCATCGTTCTCGGCATCGCGCAGGGCCTCACCGAGTTCCTGCCGATCAGCAGCACGGCCCACATCCGCGTCATCCCCGCGTTCTTTGGCTGGGCCGACCCCGGCGCGGCATTCACCGCCGTCATCCAGTTGGGCACGCTGCTGGCCGTGCTGATCTACTTCCGTGGCGACATCGCACGCATCGCCAAGGCGTGGTTTCGCGGCCTGACGGACCCATCCGCACGGCGCGAGCAAGACTCCAAAATGGGCTGGACCATCGCCTTGGGCACGATCCCCATCCTCGTCCTCGGCCTGGCATTCAAGAACCAGATCGAGAAGGATTGGCGGTCGTTGGAGATCATCGGGTGGACGCTGATCGGCATGGGGCTGCTGATGGGGGCCGCCGAGCGCTTCGGCCCGCAACGGCGCGGGGTGGATTCGGTGACGTGGAAAGACGGCCTTTGGGTGGGCATCTGGCAGTCTATGGCCCTCATCCCCGGCGCGAGCCGCAGCGGCTCGACGATCACCGGCGGCTTGATCTTTGGCCTCGACCGAGCCACCGCCGCGCGCTTTTCGTTCTTGTTGAGCATCCCGAGCATCTTCGCCGCCGGATTGCTGAGCATGAAGGAACACGCCTCAGCCCTGTTCGGCGCGCAAGCGGTCCCCGTGCTGGTCGCCACGGTCGCCGCGTTCGTCTCGGGCTACTGGGCGATTGACTTCCTGCTCAAGTTTCTGGCGCGGCGCAGCGTGTACGTCTTCGTGGTGTACCGTGTGGTGCTGGGCGCGATCCTGCTGGTGCTCCTTCGCCAAGGCATCCTCTCGCCCATGCAGGGCATCGTGCCCTAATCCGAGTCGTTCGGTTGAGTTCGGTTGAGTTCGGTTGAGTTCGGTTTGGTTCGGTTTGGTTCGGTTTTGTTCGGTTTTGTTCGGTTTTGTTCGGCTTTGTTCGGTGGTGCTTGGATTGGGCGGGACACCTAAGGCCGAACGAGGATCGGATAGTGCCCCGCGACCACGCGATACGGCAAGAACTCGCGGGTCCAATCCGGCGAGGCGACGCGCCGCAGTCTCCCGTTTCGCTCGGTGCGTGCGCCGCCGCCCGTGCCGACTCTCAACCCCGGCCCCGAGTACGCGACCACCGTCCCATACAGGCCCTCGTTCCGCAGCACCGTAGGCTCGCGGTCGGCGACGTTGCCCTCAATTGTCACGTGCGCTTCCCGTCCAGCGGGCCACGCGATCGCATAGGTCGGCGCGCCGACGATCAGGTTGTCCTTGACCACCACCTGAGTCGGCTTCGCGGAACGCAGGTCAATCCCCCCGGTCGCCCCGGCCCAGTGCTTTGGCTGACCCGTTTGGCGGAACGTGTTGCACTCGAGCGTTACGCCCTCCCGGGGGCCGTCGCCGCCCCACGTGCCGAAAAAGAACCCCGAGCCGCGCGTCCGCTCCACCACGTTGTCCCGGAACGCGATGCGCCGCGCCACGGAATCCTTGCCTTCGGCGCTCAGCACCATGCCCCACTCGGCGTCTTGCACCAGGTTCGAAGCCATCTCGACATCCCGTAGTTCGCCAAACCAGGCGTCCACGTACAGCCCTTGCCGATCCACGTCGTGAACCCAGTTGTGGTGCACGATTCCCTCGCGGCTGACTTCCTTCACGTCAATGCCCTCCTTGGTGCAGTGGTGGACGTGGTTGTACGCCACCTCGAAACCGGCGATGCCGGCCACGCTCAAGGCTTCGTGCGGCGCTTCCCGAAGGTGGTCCCCGAACAGCCGCCGGTCCTGCGTGTTGGCCCTCGTGATCGTGTTGCCCAAGACCCGAACCTTCGTGGAGTTCCACAATGCGATGCCCGGTCCGAACGTCGTGTCCACCGTGTTCCCCACGAGATCAACCCGGTCGCAACCCTCCTGAACCTTGATGCCAGCAGCGGGCGACCGGTAAACGGACAGCCCTTCGACCCGCACCCAAGAGACTCCGCGCAAGTCGAGCACCGCCGATTCGAGCCACGCGCCCGGTTCGGAAGGCTCGAAGTGGGTGCCATCGAGCACGGGCTTCTGACCCGGCTTCGCGACGATGACCAGCCACGCACCCACCGCGCCGGAGCGCTTGACCACCACCGGCTCGGAGACGGGATAGGTGCCCCCGGCCAGTTCGATGCGCACCCCCGGCCCTGCCCGTTCGAGAGCGGCACTCAGGCTGGCGAACGGCTTGCCCGGCGATCCATCGCCGTTCGGTGCAGCGTTGGGGTCCACGTGAAGCGTCATGGCCGGAATCCCGACAGCCAGCAGGACGAGCGATGCGACCGTCATACCCACCCATTCGCGACCGTGTCCGGCGTCTCCTACCTCCGGGTAGCATCTCGGCCATGCTCCTCACCATGCTCGCCTTCGGAGCGATATCCATGCAAACCCCGAAGACGTTCTATTGGGGCGGCGACCCTTCGGAGATTCCCGAGGTCGAGGCCTCCGGCGCGGTCTACAAGGTCGCGGGCAAACGGGTGGACCCGCTGGTCGCCATGAAGGAGGCGGGCTGGAACGCCGTGCGGCTCCGCATCTGGAACGACCCCAAGGACAAGTTCTGCGACCTCGCCCACACGCTCGCGATGGCCAAGCGCATCAAGTCCGCGGGCCTCACGTTGATGCTCGACTTCCACTATTCGGACTGGTGGACCGACCCGGGCAAGCAGAACAAGCCCGCCGCCTGGAAGGACATGGGCATGGACGAACTCAAGGTCGCCGTGCGCGAGTACAGCCGCGACGTGGTCAAGGCGTTGGTGGATCAGGGCACGCCTCCCGCAGTCGTCCAGCCGGGCAACGAAGTCGTGGCGGGCATGCTGTGGCCCGAAGGCCGCATCCACGGCCAGCCCAACGGGTGGGAGAAGTTCATGGACCTCACCAAAGCCGCGATCCAGGGCATTCGCGAAGGCGCGGGCAAGCACCACGTCAAGATCATGGCCCACATTGACAAAGGCGGCAAGATCGAGGTCAGCAAGTACTGGTTCGAGAACTACTTCTCGCGCGGCGGCGAAGCCGACATCCTCGGCCTAAGCTACTACCCCATGTGGCACGGCAACCTGGACGAACTCAAGGAGAACCTGGCGTATCTGGCCAAGACCTACAAGCTAGACATCCTGATCGCCGAGACGGCTTATCCCTACCGAGGGTGGAACGAGCAGACCCGCCAGTACGACGATGTGACGGCGCCCCTGCCGCAGTTCAAGCCCAATCCCGAAGGGCAGGCGGCGTTCCTGAAGGAACTGGTGGCGATCGTCAAGGCCGTCCCAGATCAGCGGGGCGTCGGCATCCTGTGGTGGGCCCCGGCTTGGATCGGCCCGACGGGTCTTCGCGGCGGTTGGGACCGGTTGACGATGTTCGACAACCAGACCGGCGAGGCCCTGCCTTCGTTCTTCGGGTTCAAAGACGCCGGACGGTGATCCTCGTCGTGGGAGTTCGGCTTTCGGCGTGCCCGCTGCGAGCCGATTCCCGGCGCCTACGTGCCGCGTGTGTTGCCGAACAGGTCCAGGTGTAGCCGGGGCGTCAAACGCCAACGTCTGCTCATGCACGAATTGACCAAGCCCCGCATCGCGAGGCGCACGGCATCGGCATCGGTGCCCTCGGCCATCACCATCACGTTCCCCGGCGCGATGCCGCCGATCTGTTCCAACAACGCCTCGATCTCGTCGAAGTCGCCTGGCTCCCGCACGACGAACTTGAGTTGATGCGGATACTCGCGGGTCAGGCGCCGCAACACGTCCAGATTGATCCGGTCGCGTTCGTGCCTTAGGCTCCAATCGCCCGCCTCGGGT
This sequence comes from Fimbriimonadaceae bacterium, assembly GCA_019454665.1. Classification (GTDB taxonomy): domain Bacteria; phylum Armatimonadota; class Fimbriimonadia; order Fimbriimonadales; family Fimbriimonadaceae; genus UBA2387. The sequence goes on from JACFNW010000055.1 coordinate 3,914, forward strand.
CCGGGAGTGGAGTGCGCCAGCTTGGGCGAGAGGCTCATCAGGTCGCAAGGCAAAGCGCGGTAGATCGTTCCCGCCGTCTCGATGGTGATCGTCTTGCCCCGCTCGCGCAGCAGCCCCGCCAACGGTTCGATGGCATCGAAGAGCATCGGCTCGCCGCCGGTCAGGACGACGTGATCGGTCGTCACTCGGTCGGCCAGCGCGGTCACCTCGACCACGGGACCCTCGGGGCGCCAACTCGCGTAGGGCGTATCGCACCAGACGCAACGCAGGTTGCAGCCGCTCACGCGGATGAACGTGGACGGGACGCCGACCCATTGGCCCTCGCCCTGGATGCTGGCGAAAACCTCCGCGATGCGCAGCGATGGGGTGCTTGGCACAGTGGCCAGAGCGTACCAGCGGGTAAACACGGGCCATGCGCGTGCTCTTCATCGGCGGAACCGGGATCATCAGCTCGGCTTGCTCTCCGTTGGCTTTGGAATCGGGGATGGACCTGTATCTCCTCAACCGGGGCCGATCGCACCGGCCCGTTCCGCCCGGAGCGCAGGTGCTGCAGGCGGACATCCGCGACCGGGCCGACGTCGAGCGGGCGTTGGGCGACCTTGAGTTCGATGCCGTGGTGGATTGGATCGCCTTCGGCACCGACCACATCGCCCAAGACATCGAGGTGTTCCGCAACCGCACGCGGCAGTTCGTGTTCATCTCCAGCGCGAGCGCCTATCAGACGCCGCCTTCGAACCTTCCCGTGACCGAATCCACCGTGCTCCAAAACCCCTACTGGGAGTATTCGCGCAACAAGATCGCGTGCGAAGAGGCGCTGGTCCGCGCCTACCGCGAGTTCGGCTTCCCGTATACGATCGTGCGCCCATCGCACACCTACGACCAGACCCTATTGCCGTTCGATCACGGTTGGACCGTGGTGGACCGCATGCGCCGGGGCAAGCCGGTGGTGGTGCATGGCGACGGCACGTCGCTGTGGGTCCTCACCCACCACGCCGATTTCGCCAGGGCGTTTGTGCCGTTGTTGGGGAACAGCCACGCCATCGGCGAGGCGTTCCACATCACCTCTGACGAGTGGCTGACGTGGAACCAGATCTACGACCTCGTGGCCGACGCGGCGGGAACGAAAGCGATCAAGGTCCATGTCCCCTCCGACGCGTTGGCCAAGGCCGATCCGGGCTGGGGTCCGGGGTTGCTGGGCGACAAGGCGAACAGCATGGTGTTCGACAATTCGAAGGTCAAGCGCGCGGTTCCGGGTTGGCGGGCGTCCATTCCTTTCTGCCAAGGCGCGCGGGAGATCATGGCGTGGTACGACGCCGACCCCGCTCGGCAGCGCGTGGACGAGCGCGCCGATGCCTTGCAGGACGCGTTGGTCGAGCGCTGGGGTTGACATGAACGTTGTATGAATTCCTTGTCCAGAGTTCGGCGGCAGCGCAACCCATGCATGAGATTAGGGTTATCTACGGTATGCATCAGCAGGCCTTGGGAAGGGAAGACGATCCGCTCTGGTGTGAAGTGGGTGCGGGATGAAAGACCGGCAATCGGGATTGACTCTGGTCGAGGTCATGGTGGTGACCCTGATCCTCGCCGTGCTATGCGGCATCCTGCTCTCGGTCTTGCCCGCAACCCAGCGGAAGGCGCAGGTTGCTCACGAGGCCAACAGCTTCCGGCAGATGGCGGTGGCGGCGCAACTTTACGCCGACACGTACGACGGCCGCCGTGTCTATTCGTTGCGCACGCTCGTCGAGTCGCAAGGGCTTGCCGTGGAGTTGTGCTCGTCGCCTGCCGACCCAACACGGGCCGGTCTAGGCAACACGGTTCTGGAGCGGATGGCGGAGCCGCATTTGGTGTACCAAAGTCGAATTGATCCGTTCCGCCAATCGTTCCTCGACATTGACGACTTCAACTTTCAAAGCTATGTGGTGGAAGACGATCCCGAAGTGATGCACGCTGGCTGGGTGATCAGTCTCACGGAAACCAGCGTTCTAGGGCAATCGGAACCTTTGCCCGTCCAATCCGGTACGTTCACTCGCTTGACGTTTGATGGAGCGATGATCAGGCGACCTGTTGACTCGTTGTGGACGGGGGGTCGGGGCGACCGTTTTTTGTTCTTCCCGCTTTTCTTTCTGGATGCAACCGAGGCATGGGTTCGAAAACGCGAGCAATCCTGATCTTATTGGTGTCGTCTCTCGCCATCCGCCTGGGTGGCGTGTTTGCCGTCATGGTCTTGACCTTTGGCGGACCGAGGACGTTTTGGGTCCCTGCCGTTCAAGCGCTTGCCATCGTCGGAGTGGCATGTGCGTTCGCAACGGTGTTTGCCTTGCAGTACCTGCGTGCGGCGTTCTTATCCAGCTTGACGGTCGTGGCTGGACTGGTGTGGATGTTCGGCGTCGGAAGGAACCTGCGCCCGGGACAAGGAGATGTGAACCTGCTGATGGTGCAGTCCTTCTTGATCGGTGTGGGCAGTTGGCTCCTCGTCGGCGTCTTGGCCCTCGCGACGTTGCGATTGATGGACTGTCTGCCTTCAGGCGATTCAAAGCGCACGTTGTCGGATGGGCGATAGCAGCGGGCGGACGGCACGATAGGCGTCGGCCAAACGCCCCTGGCCCGCAAACTCCATCGGCAGTCCGTCCTGCGCCATCGAACACGCGAACGCGGCGGTCTCGGTGTCGGGCACTCCGCCGTCGAGGCACGCGCGAGCCGCATCGTCGCGAACGGCGACCAGGTCTTCGCCCAGCCGCTCGGCCATGGCCACGGCCAACACGATCGTCATCGAAGCCAAAGACGCCCAACCGGGCGACTCGGCTTCAAGCTCCGCGAGCCGCTGGCGCGCACCCGACCAATCATAGACACTCATTCGGCACCTCGGAAAGGATACGGCATACGGCCCGCACTTCGTCGGGCTCTGCGGTCCGGGGGTCCAGCCAGAAGGTCCCGCGCTCGATCCGCCCCACGACCGGCGGGGTCCTTTGCCGGAGCCACTCGGCCAGCGCATCCGGGCGAGCCGTCGCCAAGCCGGCCCGAAACGTCGGCACGCCTTCGCCGGGGGAAGAGCCTCCGCCGACCTCGGTTTCACCGCGCTCGACCACAGCCGCGCCAGGGTAAGCCTTGGCGATCTTCGCGGCCATCCGCCTCACCTCGGGCAGGGGGCGGGCAAGATACCGAAGGGTGGGAATCGCCTCGCGCCGACCGTCCAGCCAGAGCCGCAACGTCGCCGAGAGGGCGGCCAAGGTCAGTTTGTCCACACGGAATGCCCGGGCCAGCGGGTGGCTGCGGCACTTGCCGATGGCTTCCTTGCTGCCGACCATCAGGCCCGCCTGCGGACCGCCGAGGAGTTTGTCGCCGCTCCCGATGACCACGTGCGCGCCCGCGGCCACGCGTTGCGCCATCGTGGGTTGCCGGCGGATGCCGAGTTCGGCGGCGTCGAACAGGCACCCCGAACCCAAGTCGTCCACCAGCCATAGATCGCGTTCGCGGCAGAGTTCGGCCACTTTCTCGATGGGCGGCTTCTCGACGAACCCCGCGAGGTGAAAGTTGCTCGGGTGGCAAAGGAGGATCGCGGCCGTGTTCCGGGTGATGGCGCGGGCGTAATCGCCGAGCCGCGTTTTGTTGGTGCAGCCCACCTCGCGCAGGCCCGCGCCGCTCTCGCCGACGATCTCGGGCATGCGGAAACTGCCGCCGATCTCGACCATCTCGCCGCGCGACAGGACCACGTCCTTCCCTCCGGCCAGAGCCGCCAAAGCGAGCACCACGCCTGCGGCGGCGTTGTTGACCACCAAGGCGTCTTCGGCGCCCGTGAGGCGGCAGAGCGACTCGCGGACGTGGGCTTGCCGGTCGCCCCGGCCCCCGGTCTCCAGGTCGTATTCAAGGGTGGAGTGGCTCGCGGCGACCTCGGCGACGGCCGCTGCGGCCTCGGGTGCGAGCCGCGCCCGACCCAACCCCGTGTGAAGCACGACCCCGCTCATGTTGATCGCTGGGCGGAGCGAGGGGGTGGCCATGCGTCGCGCCTCGTCGGCAGCCCAAGAGGTCAAAGCGTCTCGCGACACCGGGTTGCCAGACAGCAATGCGTCCCGCCCACGGGCGATGGCGCAACGGGCGGCTTCGGTTCGCACGCGGGCCGCATAGGCGGCCAAAGAGGGGTCTTGGGCAAGCGCCGAGACCTGGGGCAGATCGCGCGGGTGGTCGAGCATCGAATCGGGCATACCGGACTTATGGCCCCGAACGAGGCCCTCGCTGGTTACAATAGCACCAATGAGTACGCCTCCTCCCTTCGAGCCGTTGCCGGACGAGCCGCGAAAGAAAGGGCCCAAGATTTGGCTCTGGGTCATCCTCGGCGTCGTCGTGATCTGTTGCGGTGGCTTCGCCTACTTCGCCAACGCGGTGCGGAACATGTTCAACTCGGGCGGCGTCGGCGCCATGACCGGCTGCCTGCTCGCCTACGAAGGCATCTACCAGGGGCTCGAAGACTACGCCAAGGAGCACGACGGCAAACTGCCTCCCGCCGACACGTGGCAGGTGGAGCTGAAGCCCTTCTACGAGAAATACGTCACGGCCAAGGCCGAGAAAATGGAGAACCCGTTCTTTGAGATCGCCGTGGCGAAGGCCGACGAGCCGTGGGGTTGCGTGCAGGGCGGCAAGCTGATCTCGGGCATGGCGTACAACTCGGATGTGGCAGGCAAAGTGCTCGCCGATCTGCCCAGCAAGTCCGAGACGGTGTTGGTCTTCGAGATCAAAGAGCCCGCGATGAACGCGCACATGGCTTATGTCGCGCAACCCTTCGCCGAGTCGCCCAAGCTCAAGGGGCCGAACGCCGAAGCGGACAATCGCGGCTGGCTGGAGCTGACCGCAGATGGCGAGACGTCGCTGATGGGCAAATCGGGCAAGCGGAAAGAGGTGAACGCGGACTTCGGCGGTATCGAGTGAGCCGCCGGTTGTTTCTGGGTTGCCCGGTCCCCGCGCAAGCGGCCCAAGCATTGCACCGTTGGTCGGTGGCCCAGTGGGGCGACTTGCCGGGAGTTCGTGTGCTCGCTCCCGTGGACCTGCACGCCACGATCCTGTTCTTCGGCGAGGTGCCCGAGGAGCGGCTTCCCTGGATTCTGGAGTTGTGTCGGACCTTGGAGTGGACGCCCATCGAGGTTCGCACCGGCGATTTGGCCGTGATGGGGCGGACGGCGATCGCAATCAGGCTCCGCAGCGACTCGCCCGTCTTGGGCGACCTGTCCGAGTTGTTGGGCGGGGGCTGTGCTTGGACAGGGGGGCTAGCAGAGGCATCGCGTCACAACCTGTGGTGTTTGACGAGCGCGTGCCCGGAGTCGGACATCCAGCGCGCGCGTCGCCGACGACGCACGGGCGCGGCGTTCGAACTCCACGTCACGCTCGCGCGAGCCAAGACCCCTCCGCCGATGCCCGCCCACGCGCCGGGAGTCGCGTTCACGCTCGACCATGCCGCGCTCTACGAGAGCCACCTGGGGCCAGGCGGGTCGCGGTACGCCATCCTC
>JACFNW010000056.1:0-2522 GCA_019454665.1 Fimbriimonadaceae bacterium
GAGACGAGCCGCCCAGACCGTGGCACCCCCCTGAGGGGCACCTTCGGGTCACGCTTAGCCCTTTGGGCTACGCGGTTGCCGAAGGTGTCGAAGCGCACAAGAGGGTTCGCGTCGGCCAGGACTCGCCCGCTCAGATCTCTGGGCAGCCGGCCAAAAACCTCGGGTCGGGTTCGACGCCGAGACCGGGGTCATCGGGCAAGATCACCCGGCCCTCCTCGATCCGCACGCCACCCAGAGCGGGGTTGACCGATTGGCCGACCGTCGTATCCAGGTCCCAGAAGTCGAAGCACGGGCTGGTCGTCCCAAAGTGGGCGATGCCCGCCAGGCCGATCGGCGATTCAACCATCGCACCGACCATGCACCGAATCCCCGCAGCCTCGGCGATCCCGGCGATCTGCTTGCCAAAGTGCATCCCGCGAGACTTCGAGAGCTTGATGTTGAAGTACGGCGCGGCCTGCATCTCGGCGAGGCGCAGCGCCGATTCGGGGCCAAACAGCGACTCGTCGGCCATGATCGGGATGCCCGTCTGGGTGCCGAGCCACTTCATGCCCCCGAAGTCGTGGGCGGCCAGCGGCTGCTCGCAAAACTCGACATCGAGTTCCTCGATGTTCTGCAACACGGTGGCGGCCTGAACGCGGTGCCATCCCTGGTTGGCGTCCACGCGGAGCCGGAAGCTTGGGCCGATGGCGTCGCGTACGGCTTCCACGCGCGCCACGTCGTCCTCCGCCGAGCCTCCGAGCTTGATCTTGACGATGTCGAAGTCGGCGTCAATGATGGCCTCGGCTTGCTTTCCGACCTCCTCGGGGGGCAGCAGCGGGATCGTGACGGCGGTTTCCATCGGCTGGTTGAGCCCGCCCAAGAACGCGTAGAGGGGCATCCCCGCAGCCTTGGCGGCGATGTCGTGCAGCGCCATGTCCATCGCGCATGCGGCGGTCGAGTTGTGGGGCAGGAACCGCTCCATCTCGCGCGAAAGGTGGCCGATCGCCAGCGGGTCTTGCCCGACCAGCCAATCGCCCAACGCCCGGCACGCGGCAAGGCACGTGGATTGCGTTTCGCCGACGATGCTGCGCAACGGGGACCCCTCGCCCCAGCCCACGAGCCCCGCGTCTGTCTCGATCGAGACCAACACGTTTTCGGCGTGCCGCGTGACCATCGTGGCGATGCGGAACGGCTCCTTGAGCGGGACGTCGAACTTGAACACACGGACTCGGCGGACTCGCATGGGGAGCCTGGATACTACCCAGACTCGGGACCTCGCGCGCGGATGCGATACAATCGCTCAGCGGATGTCCAAACTTCTGGTGCGTTGGGTGCTGTTCACGGTCGCGATCGTCGCGGCTTCGGCCATCGCGCAGATGCTCAACGTGGGGTTCCACGCCAAGGCGAAAGAGCCAACCGACTTTCTGTATCTGATGATCGGCGCAGCCGTGTTGGCGCTGATCAACGCCACGGTGGGCTCGGTGTTGCGGTTGGTGACGGCTCCGCTCCGGTGCCTTACGTTCGGTCTGGTCTCACTGGTGATCAATGCGTTGGTGCTGATGATGGCGGCGAACCTGGTGCCTTGGTTTTCGGTGGACAACTTCATGGGGGCGCTGGTGGGCAGTCTGCTGATCTCGGTGTTCAACGCGCTGCTCAAGAACCTCGTGCCCGCTGCGAAGGACGATGATTAGCCGACACCGCCTCAGGCGGTTGTTGGCCCCGGCAGCCGGATTGCGAACCGCCACGGTCACCACCGTGCTGGGTTTGTGTCTGTTCTTTTTCGGCGTGGCGCTCAGCTTCAAGGTGGTCATCCTTCCGTTTCTGGAGGCGATTTCGGCGTTGGGGGAGCAGCCGTTCCGTGTGTTCTTCACGTTGAAAGACGCTGCGGTGGCGCGCCATGTGCTCGGAGGCGTGTTCCTTCTGGCGGGCATGTATCTGTCGTACATCGGCGTCCGTGCCGTCATCCGTCACGTGATGAAGACCATCAACCCCTCGGTGCGGTCCGCCAGCATGACCGACCTTTACTTCCGTCGCCAACAGCTGGCCTATGGCCCGCGCGTCGTGGCTTTGGGCGGCGGCACGGGCCTGAGCACACTCCTGCGGGGTCTGAAGCACCACACCAGCAACATCACGGCCATCGTCACGGTGACCGACGACGGGGGCAGTTCGGGCATGCTGATCCAAGAGAAAGGCATGATCCCTCCGGGCGACATCCGCAACTGCCTGGTCGCCCTCGCCGACGCCGAAGCCTCGATGACCAACCTGTTCCAGCATCGGTTCAAGCAGGGCTCCGGCGCGTTGAGCGGACACTCGGTGGGCAATCTGCTCATCGCGGCCCTGGTGGACCAAAGCGGGGGCGACTTCGAGAAGGCCGTGCAGAGCGCGTCCTCTGTCCTGGCCATCCGCGGGCGGGTGGTGCCTTCGACGTTGGACCACGTTGGGTTGTGCGCGATCTTCGAGGACGGACGCACGATCTGCGGCGAAACGAAGATCGTCGAGGCCAAGCAGCCTATCCGGCGCGTGTATCTGGACCCTCCCGACTG
>JACFNW010000056.1:2532-9406 GCA_019454665.1 Fimbriimonadaceae bacterium
CACCCCGAAGCCCTGGAGGCCATCCGCACGGCCGACCTCATCTGCATCGGGCCCGGCAGCGTGTACACCAGCGTCATCCCGAACCTGCTCGTGCCTGGAATCGCCGAAGCGCTTCGCGATTCGCCCGCGGTCAAGGTCTACGTGTGCAACGTCATGACGCAACGGGGCGAAAGCGACAGTTTCTCGGCGAGCGAACACGTCAGTACGATCCTCTTGAACGTGGACTATCGGATCTTCGATTACGTCATGGTGAACATCGGCGTGCCCAACCAGTCCATCGCCGACCGATACGCCGATTCCGGCCAGTTCTTGGTGGAAGCCGACACCGATCGGCTTCGCGCGATGGGCTTTACGGTGATCGCGACCGATCTGATCAGCGAGTCCGACGTCGTCCGCCACGATCCGATGAAGGCGGCCGCGGCGGCTCTGGAGTTGCTCAACCAATGAACGGCGTCCTGGTGATTCTCAGCGGTCCGAGCGGGGTTGGCAAAGACACCGTGCTCAACGCATGGCGAGCCGCCAATCCGCGCGTAAGGCGAGTCGTCGCCTACACCACGCGTACCCCACGGGCCGGCGAGGTGGATGGCGAGGACTACCACTTCGTCACCGTTCACGAATTCATGCGCAGAGCCGAGACCGGCGACTTTCTGGAGCACAAGCAGGTGCACGACAACTGGTACGCCACGCCGCTTCGCGACATGGAGGCCATGCTGGAACAGGGCCTGATCGCCGTCTTGAAGATTGATGTGCAGGGCGCCATCGAGGCCATGCGTCTGAGGCCCGACGCGAAGTCGGTGTTCCTCCTGCCGCCCTCGGACGAGGAACTCGAGCGGCGGATCCGCTCCCGCAAGACGGATTCGCCCGAGGCGATCGAGCGGCGGCTGAGGAACGCCCGCGACGAGATCGCCCTCTCGCACTATTACGCGTTCCGCATCGTGAACGACGACCTGGACGCATGCGTCCGAGCCATTGACGCGTGGGTGGCCTCGTGAGCCAGCCTTCGGTCGTCCTCGGCGTCAGCGGGTCGGTGGCCGCGTACCGGGCGGCCGACTTGGCCCGCGACCTGATGCGGGCGGGCTTCACGGTTCGCGTCTGCCTCACCGATGCCGCCGAGCGGTTCGTCAGTCGCGAGTTGTTCGAGGCGCTCACCGGCCAGCCCTGCCTTCAGGATGTGTTCGAGGAGCCCGAACGCGGCCGCATGGCGCACATAGATTGGGCTCGGCAGGCGAGCGTGGTCGTGGTCGCTCCGGCGACGGCCAACACGCTGGTCAAGCTGGGCTTCGGGCTGGGCGACGACATGCTCACGACTCTGGTTCTCGCGAGCGAGAGGCCGCTCGTGGTGGCCCCAGCCATGAACCCGACCATGTTCACCAACGCCCACGTGGTCGAGGCGTTGGAGCGCTTGCGGAAGAATGGGGCGACCGTCGTCGGACCCGCCGAGGGCGATGTGGCGTGCGGCGAGAACGGGCAAGGGAAGTTGGCGTCGGTGGCGACCATCGTCCAGGGGACGCTGACGGCTTCGATTCGCTCCACGCTTTGGACGGGCAAGCGCATCCTGATCACGTCCGGGCCGACCTATGAGCCGATTGACGACGTTCGGTTCGTGGGCAACCGTTCGTCGGGAAAGATGGGCGCGGCGCTGGCGAGAGCCGCCCGCATGATGGGCGCGGAGGTCTCTGTGGTCAGCGGTCCGGTGGCTGTCCAGTATCCGGCAGGCGCGCGGGTCGTGCGCGTTCAGACGGCTCAGGCCATGTTGGATGCCGCGCTCGCCGAACTCCCTGGCAGCGGCTTGGTCATCGGGGCCGCAGCGGTGGCGGACTACCGGCCGCTCGAGAAGCAAAGCGGCAAGATGCGACGCACGCACGACCGGATTGATCTCACGTTGGTCAGGAATCCGGACGTCTTGGGCACCCTCGTCGCCGAAGCGAGAAACTCCGGGCATAACACCCGTTTCATCGCGTTCGCCGCAGAACCCAGCGACGGCCTGGGAATCGCCCGCCAGAAAAGGGCGAGCAAAGGGGTGGACGCCATCGTGGTCAACGACGTCAGCCGCTCCGATGTGGGGTTCGGGACCGACGACAACGAGCTGACCTGGATCGGCCCGGCGGGTGAGGCGACCAGCGGGAAGCGCTCGAAACTCGAATGCGCGCTGTGGCTTCTTGAACGGGCCGCCGAACTGCCCTGAAAAAACCAAGACGCCCGCCGATCGGGAGATCGAGCGGGCGCGAGCTTTCAGAAGTGCCGAGCGAAGGCGTTACTTGGCGGGCGGAATCATCACGGTGTCCACGATGTGGATCACGCCGTTGCTGGCCATCACGTCGGTAGCGATCACCTTGGCTTTGGCGACGGTGACCGTCTTGCCGTGGACGGCCACGGGGATCGTCAGGTTGTTGGCCGACTTGGCCGACTTGACCTTGACCACGTCGGCGGCCTTCACGGTGCCGGGAACCACGTGGTAGAGCAGGACGCGCTTCAGGGCTTCCTTGTCGGCGAGCAGGGCGTCCACGGTGGACTTGGGCAACTTGGCGAACGCTTCGTCGGTCGGAGCGAACACGGTGAAGGGACCCTTGCCCTTGAGCGTTTCGACCAGGCCGGCTTCCTTGACCAGCGTGACGAGCGTCTTGAACTTGCCAGCGCCGACGGCGGTGTCCACGATGTCCTTGTTGGGGGCCGAAGCCGTGGCCGAGGTGCCGATGAGGGCAGCGAGCATGGTGGCGACGAACAGTTTTCCGAGGTGCATGTCGTTGATCCTTGTTGCGCCCGATTGGGCACACCATCCTCTACGGAGCGCGCAACATGTCATCAGCAAGTGATGCAACAAATGCAGGAGAATCTTCGCGCGCAGCGAATCCAAGGTCATGCGCATCCTCGGGCGTTGGTGGCTGGCGGCGGGGCTCGCCCTCGCGCCCGCCTTGGGGATGGCCCAGCCGACCGATGCCGAGGCGCTTGACGCCTACCGCCGACTTCGCGCGCAGGTTGACGGCAGCCGCATCGCCCAAACGTACCGTGAGTTCAGCGCACTCGGGTCGCGCCTGACGGGTTCCCCCGGAGAGGCGGCGGCTCTCGGCAAGGCGGAGAGCACCCTTCGGGGTTTGGGACTCGATGTCGTTCGCGAGCCGTTCACGGCCACGGTCCCGGACCCCGAGGCCCTCGGAACGCTGACCACCGATTCGGGCTCGATTTCGGTCTGGCCGTTGTGGCCGAATCTGGTCCGCACGTCCACGTGCGACGTGCGCGGCCCGATCGTCTACGGCGGGACGGGTTCGCTCGAAGAACTCGACGGCAAGAAGATCGAGGGAAGCGTGGTCCTCCTCGAGTTCGGGGGCGGGGCCAACTGGAAGAACGCCGCCATGCTGGGAGCGGCGGCTCTCGTGTTCATCGAACCGGAAGCCACCACGCGCGCCGAGGCGGAGCGCAAGTTCCTCAACGTGCCCATCCGCACGCCCAGGTTCTGGCTGCCGATCCGCCACGCCGGACCCGCTCTGAGTGCGGCCAAGCGAGGCGAGAAGGTGCGTCTGCGTTGCCGCCAAGATTGGCTGGCCAAGCCGACGGCGAACCTGATCGCCGAAATCCCGGGCTCAGACCCCGTGCTGGGCAAAGAGCGCATCGTGCTGTTCGCCTATCTGGACAGCATGTCGGTGGTCCCGGGGCTGGCCCCCGGTGCCGAGGGCTTGGGCGGGTTGGCCCTGCTCTTGGAGATGGCTCGCCTGATGACGGCCGAACGCCCGCTGCGCACGGTGGAACTCGTCGTCTCTTCGGGTCACGGACTGGCCCTGCAAGGGGCAAGGGAGTACCTGTACCGACGACTCCAAACCGACCGACGCGAACAGTTGCTGACGGTGACGCTCGATATCTCCAGCGGAAGCCGTTCGATCGGCAGCTACGCGCAGGGCTACTTTTACGACTATCGCTGGGAGGCCATGGACCCCGTGCGCAACATCTCGCGCACGTTGCGCCAACACGCCGACCACCTGATCAAAGTGGACGAGGTCGCCCACCCGCGCCTCATCCTCACCGATGCGGTCAACAACTCGGACAACCGCACGTGGAAGAACAACACACCGGGGCGGTTCGCCTACGACTGTGAGCCGTTCACGATGGCGGGCTACAACGCACTCACGTTCGCCACCATCGAAGACGGGCGAGACCGAGTGGACACCCCGCTCGACACGCTGGACAAAGTCAATCTCGCCAACGTCGTGCGGCAAGCCCAGACGTTGCGCGTGATGCTGTGGCACCTGACGACCGACACGACCGAAGCCCGTGGCGATTCGAGGTTTAGGGTCGCCTTGCGATCGCTGCGGCCCTCGGCGATGTCGCTCACGGGCGGATTCGCCACCATCGAGGGGCGCGTCGTCCGCTTCGATCCCAACCAGAGCTTCATCCCCGACATTCCGGTGCCCGACTCCATCGCGGTCAAGATCGGCAAACTTGCGTCGTACATGGGGGTGCGCGGCAACTTCACCAATCTGGCGGAGGGCGAGCATGCCGAGTACCGCTTGACGGGGCTCGTGCCCATCAACGCCTACCCGACGTGGCTCCGCGACCGCATCGAGATCACGGCCTTCCACATGGATCGGGAGACCGGCGAGATTGACCATTCGATCCAGCGCGGCATCTTCGCCGGCGAGTACGACACTTGGTTTCGGCTGAAGACGGCCTACAAGTCCACCCCGCTTGTCCTGGTTCCCGCTCGGGGCGTGGACCTGTTCGAACTCGTGGACCCGCGACGCATGGTCGCCCAAGTCTTCCCAAACGTGATGGACGCCAAGGACGACGGCCCGCCGCAGAACTTCGGCTTCTTCAAAGCATGGAAGCAAGACCTCCTTTCCAGCGACGTCGAGGATACGGCCGTCCTCTATGCGCCCCCCGACCTCCGCTGGAAACTCATCATGGGGTCGGACTACAGCCCGACGCTGATGCTCCTCAACGCGACCCCGGACGACCCCGACGGGTATGGCTACATGGGCGCAGGGGCCGAGCCCTCCGATCGCCCCGGTCGGGCGAACATCGCCATCGGCGGCACGTTCCCCAACACCCCTTTGCAGGCCGCTCGCGACCTGGTTCAGCTCAACCAAGCCCGCATCGAGAAGTTCGCACGTTACCGGATCATCAGTCCGGGCGTGGATGCCTTGCAGGCGCAGGCCCGTGAGGAGACTGCTCTGGCCGAGGCGGCTGAAGGCGACTTGCAGTGGTCGGCGGCGCGGCGTCACGCACGGGCAGCGTGGGGCTTGGCCTTGCGTGCGCATCCCGTGCTGCAGAAGACCGCAGCCGACGTGGTCAACGGGGTCCTCTTCTATCTCTTCCTGCTCATCCCGTTCAGCTACTTCCTGGAGCGGCTGGTGTTCGGTTCGCGAACGCTGATCCGCCAGTTGTTGACGTCCATCGCCATTTTCCTCGTGTCGTTTCTGATCCTGCGATTCATCCACCCCGCGTTCGAGATCGTCGAGAACCCCTTCATGATCTTCGTCGCGTTCATCATGGGCGTCCTGAGCCTGATCGTGATCGCGTTCATCCTGGGCAAGTTCGAGAACTCGCTGAGGACGATCCGGCAGATCGAGAGCGGAGTCCACGAAGTGGACATCGGGCGCACATCCGTGGCCATCGCGGCGTTCAACCTCGGCGTGGGCAACATGACACGTCGAAAGGCGAGGACCTTCCTGACCACGGCCACGCTGGTCGTCATGACGTTCATCGTCCTCAGCTTCACGTCGCTGGTACCCGAGTTGGCGTTCAATGAGGTGGCCACCGAAACCGAGGGACGCTACGCGGGCATGCTCGTACGCAACCCCGGACTCGAACCGCTGGAGTCCTCCGTCCACCGATTGCTGGCCAACGAGTTCATGGGCGAGGGGACGGTCGCGAGGCGGCTGTGGTACTACGGTGCGGACATCGGCGACCAAGGCAACCTGACCGTGTCGCGATCCGACCGCAGCTTCGAGGCGCGCGCGTTGGTTGGCCTCGACCCGCAGGAGGCTCAGGCGGCCCGCCCGCAAGAAGCCCTGCTCCCCGGTGGTCGTTGGTTCAAGCCCGGCGAGGACGACGCCATGATCCTGCCGCAGCCCGTCGCCAACCAACTCAAGATCGCTCCCGAGGACGTGGGCCGAGCGTTCGTGCGCTTCGCCGGAGTGAGCTACCGCGTCATCGGCATCTTCGACACCGGACTCCTGCAGGGCACGCGGGACCTCGACGGCGAGCCGTTCCTGCCCGCCGACTTCAACCTCTCGCGCCAACTTCAAACCGAGAGCCAGTCAGGGACGCAAGACTTCCGCGAGTTCGTCCGGCTCGACCCGGCCCAGTGCGTGTTCACCAGTGCGAACCGGGCGTTGAGCCTGGGCGCCGACATTCGCAGCGTGGCCGTGGCGTTCGAGGAGCCCACCCAGACGCGCGAAGCGCTCAAGCGGCTGATGCCGCGCCTGACCCTGAACCTCTATGCATCGGTGCCCAAGGAGCGAGGCGAAGGGCTCGAAGTCAAACGCTTCAGCGCCTTCCACAAGACCAAGGGGTCGGGATTGGGCTCGGTGCTGGTGCCCATGCTCATCGCCACCGTCTTCGTGTTCAACACCATGGTGGCGAGCGTGTTCGAGCGGCGTCGCGAGATCTCGATCTTCAGTTCCATCGGTCTGGCGCCGAACCACATCGGCATGTTGTTCTTCGCCGAGTCGCTCGTCTACGGAGTCTTGGGCTCGGTGTTCGGCTACTTCGGGGCGCAGTGCCTGGCCAAGGCGATCATCGCCACGGGCACGTTCCAGGGCCTCTACCTCAACTTCAGTTCGACGTCTGCCGTGCTCTCTGCGGCCGTGGTGATGTCGGTGGTGCTGCTCAGCACGATCTACCCCGCCCGGGTCGCTGCCCGCATCGCCGCGCCGGCCCT
>JACFNW010000057.1 GCA_019454665.1 Fimbriimonadaceae bacterium
TCAAACATCCTCGCCGGATTGTGAATGAGTGTCCAGCGTTTTCGACGCACTCCAGACGATCTCCTCCACCAATGTCCGAACTTGCGACGAGGTGGTGGGCTTCCATTCAGCCAACTTGGTGTCGAGCTTGCGTCCGAGGGTCTGCATCGCTCTATCTTACGGCATCTTGGACCAAATCTCTCCACTGGCGGGGTCGGCCCTTCTGCACCCAACATCCCTCGGCGAGCCAGTCAAGCTCCGGGTACAGTCCGGCCAGCCGTGACCGAACGCCCGCTCGACTCCGACGGACCGCTTCAGCGGACCGATCTGCAAGACACCGCCCCCCACATCCACCGGCGGATGATCGAACTCTTGCGTCGAATGACCCCGGAACAGCGCATCCAACGCACGTTCGAGATGATGGAGTCTATTCGCCACTTGCGCGAGGTGGCGGGCATAGCGCGGGATTCCCGCTAAACCCCATTCTCGCCGACTCCCGCCGCGAGCCGTTCACAGGCATCCTTCAGCTTGGGCAACGACTCTTTGCATGCATTGAAGACGGTCTCGATCTCTAGATCCCAATAGGCGTGGCTGAGGAAATCTCGCATCCCCTTGGCTGCCCTCCAGTTTACTTCTGGATAGTCCGCAAAGAAACCTGGTGGAACGTGTTTGTCAATCATCTTCAAAGATTCGCCAATCGCGATCAGCATCATTCCAATCGCGTCCAACCAGTGAGCGTATCGTCGTCCCGCATGAAGTCCTCCGGACTCTCGATACCCTCCATTCTGCGCTCGATCCGTCGAGTAGCTTCGACGATTCGGCTAAGCAGATCAAGAACGATCTCCGAGTCAAACATAGATCACGTCCCTCGCAATACGCTTCGCCAGCAATGGGCGCAAACGCTCGTGCTCGTGAACCAAATCGACTCTTGCTCCAAACAACTCGGAAAGCTCTTCGCGCAGAGCCACCAGGCCGAACAAGTCCGGCTTTGCAAGCCTCACGACCACGTCGACATCGCTTGAGGCGCGCGCCTCGTCTCGCGCCACCGAGCCAAAGAGTCCGATGCGCACGATCCCGTACTTGGTCGCCAACTCGCTTCGATGTTGGCGGAGCCGCTCCAACGCCAGTTCCCTTGTCACGTCCTCACCGCCGCCCCACCACCGGCTGAACCCAAGCCACCTCGGTCTCGCCCTCCGCATACGGGTTCGATTTCGGCTTCGACGACACCACCCGCGCCCGAACGTAGATCTCGTCGCCCTTCAGCGTGTACTTGGGCGAGGCGCCTTCGACCGTCGCCAACACTTGGCCGATGTCCGCGCTGTATTGCATCGTCACGCCCAGGGGCTCGTTGTTCGGGCCGAGCACGGGTTTGGACGAGGGGTCGTAGCCGCGCCGGGTACCGATGAAGAACGTTTTGTACGTCACGCCCTTCTCAGGCCGAACGGCCACCGAGAGCGTCCGCCCATCGAAGCGCACATCGTTCAGAGTCACACCGCTACTCGCGTAGAAGTTCCCGTCTTCCATAGCGTGTACCAGGTCGTGGGCATGCAGCTTCTTGGATCGCACCATCACCCAGCCGCGCCCGGGGTTTGCCTTGGTGATGTGGTCCTGGTGGTAGTTGTGGGCGTCGTCCACCGCGATGCCATACATCACATCCTTCTTCAATTCGGCCAGCCGCTTGGTGAGGACGATGTCCCAAACGCGTTCCATTCCGGCATGGGTGGCGTCGCCATAGTTGTGCACGGCCGGATGGCCGTTGTAGACCTCGAAGAACTTCTCGCCTTCCAGGTGCATCAGATCTTCCGCCGTGATCGCCCACACAAAGTTGGGGTGGTTGATGTGTGGGAACATGGGCACTCCGGTGCGCGCGCGCTGTTCGTTCACGGCGTCCACGTTCTTCTGCATCGTGTCGAGCACCGAGGTCCCTTGCTTGGGCGGGATCAGCTCCTGGATGTTCGTGGCGTTGATGTGGATCGGCTTGTCGTGGTGGTGGGCACTGATCTCCTCGCTTTGGATCATGAGAAAGCGGCCCGGCTCGTCGAAGATCGCCTGCATTTCCGGAAGCGTGCGCAGCCGCACCTGGACCTTGCCGCCTTCCACGCGGGTCTGAACCCAGGCGTCGCCGAAGCGGGCCAAGTACTTTTCGAGCACCGCGCCCTTGCCTCGGCTACCCGAGAGGTCGAACCACTTCTCGCCCTGACTGAGCACGTTGTGGTCGCTGAGCGCGAGGAAGTGGTAGCCGCGCGACTTGTACCAATCCACGACCATCTCGGGGTAATCGTCCCCATCGCTCCACAGCGTGTGGGTGTGCAGGTTGCCCTTCCACCACGTCCCTTGGGCGGTATCGTGGTGGCCGACGAGGATGGCGGCGAGCGCGAGGGTGGCGAGCATGATGACGCGAGGCTACCCGCGCCGCGCGCCCACAGTAGACTTCCCACGCGACGTGCCCCACGAAACGAACCTGACCATCCGCCCCGCGACCGAAGCCGACGCCCCCGCGATCTGGCGCATCCTCGAGCCCATCCTGCGCGAAGGGGAGGCTTACGCCCTGGACCGCGACATGGACGAGGCTCAGGCGCTGGCGTTCTGGACTGCCCCCGACCGGACGGTGTTCGTGGCCGAGCAGGACGGCAAGGTGGTCGGCACGTACTACCTGCGCCCGAACCAGATGGGCGGCGGGCGGCACGTGTGCAACTGCGGCTACGGGGTCGCCCAGCACGCGATGGGCCGCGGTGTGGCGCGGGCGATGGGCTTGCATTCCCTGGACGAGGGGCGGCGGCAGGGCTACCGGGCGATGCAGTTCAACTTCGTGGTGAGTTCGAACGTTCGCGCCGTGCGGCTGTGGGAATCGCTGGGCTTCTCGGTGGTGGGACGCCTGCCTGGGGCGTTCGTTCATCCGAAGCTCGGTGCGGTGGACGCGTTGGTGATGTTCCGGGAGTTGTGAGCGTTTCAAGCCACCGGGCCTCCGGGGCCGCCGGGCTCCCTCCCCCGGCCCCTCCCTCAGACACGATCATTCCGAGGGAGGGAGCGCGAAGCGACGACCGGCGATGGCGTAGAATGAATGGATGCAAGCCATCCGCAAGACGGTTCGAGCCGAGGAGGACGGTGTGATCAGGCTCTCGGGCTTGCCCGTCAAAGCGGGCGAATCGGTCGAAGTCCTCATCACGTCGCCGCCCAATGCGGACCGGCGTCGGACGGCCGCAGCCGAGATGCGAACGCTGATGGACCGGGCGGGCAAACTCGCCAAAGAGCGCGGCCTGACCGAAGACGAGTTGGTCCAACTACTGGCGACCGAGTGAATGCGCGTTCTCCTCGACACGAACGTCTTGGTCAGCGCCTTCCTTCTTCGCGACTCGATTCCACGCAGACTTGTGGACCACTGCTTGGGCTCCTTGGACCTGGTGACGTCTCCAAAGTTGATCGAAGAGCTCGAAAGCGTCTTGTCGAGGCCCAAGATTGCGGCAAGAACTTCGCCGCTGTTTGCTCAAGGCTTCATTGAAGCCTATCGGCAGACCGCTCTACTGGCCGACGAAGGGCCTGCGCTCTCCGTTTGCCGCGACCCCGCGGACGATCATGTCTTGGCAACAGCTGTCGCTGCAGGGACGGCCTTGGTCGTTACCGGCGACAACGACTTGCTCGTCCTCGACCCGTTCGGCGACGTGCGCATCTTGACGCCCGTTGATGCCTTGGTTTGGCTATCCGCACGCGGTGACATCCCGTAACGCCATCGGCTGGCTGTGCAAGGAGGGGAGCGAAGTCGACCAAAGCGCTGCCCTTGAGTGTAACCTGCACGCCATGACCCTCCACCTCGCCCTCGCCGCGATCGTCCTCGCCGGAAACTCCCAAGTCGGGCCGACCACCAAGCCCGGCGACGCCATCGGCAAGCCGCCCGAAAAGCTCGGCCACGACGGCTTCTACACCAAGCACGCCACGTTCAAGGGTCTCCCCATCCTGGCCAGCAAGAACGTGGACGACAAGGCCCTGCACAAGCTGGTCTACGGCATCGGCAGGATGCTTGAGAAGGTGCCCGAAGCGTGGATCGAGGCGTTCGTGGCGTCCGGCTCGCTTTTCGCGATCATCGGCAAGAACGAGGGCCAGACCGACCTGCCGCAATACCGGCACCTGAAGAACGACCCCAACACCGATTGGGACAAGCGCGCCCGAGGCCTCGGGGGACGCACCACCAGCGCGGGCGAGGAGAACATCCTGGAACTCGACGGCGACCGCTACCGAGGCGAGAGCATTTGGCTGCACGAGTTCGCCCACACGCTTTCGAGCCAGATGTTCGCACGAGTTGACCCCGAGCACCGGCGCGAACTGAGAGCCGCCTACGACAAGGCCATGGCCGCCGGACTCTGGAAGAACACCTACGCCGCCACCAACTCTGCCGAATACTGGGCCGAGGGGGTGCAGTGCTACTTCGACACCAACCGCAGCGCCAGCCCGCCGGACGGCGTGCACAACGAAATCTGCAACCGCGAGCAACTCAAGGAGTACGACCCCGCGCTGTTTGCGCTCATCGAACGCTCGTTCGGCGGCAACCCCTGGCGGTACGAGGGCAAGTACAACACGAGTCGGAAGCAGGGGTGACGCGATTGCCCAGCGCTATTCGCGTCAGAAATGACGTGAATAGCCTAGTCAGGGTCAGTGGACGAGTCCAGACTCGTTGCGCCACTTTGAAGGAGCCAATCGCGGACTGGCAAAGCCTATAATGCAACTCGTGCCCGACACCACGCTCGCGATCCGATTTCAGGCCACGCTCCGCCGTCCCGGCGGCGCGGACAAGGGGGCGGATTGGACGTTCCTGAACCTGCCGCAGGATGCCAGCGACCAGCTCCCTTCGCGCGGGTTGGTCTCGGTGGAAGGCACGTTGGACGGGGTGCCGTTCCGGGCCACGCTCCAGCCCGACGGCCAGGGTGGGCATTGGCTCAAGGTGCCTGCCGAACTGAGCGCCAAGGCGGGCGAAACCGTTGCGCTTGCGATCGCCCCGATGGCGGAGGAGCCCGAGCCCGAGGTCCCCGAAGACCTCAGGCTCGCCCTCGAGTCCGCGGACGCCAAGGCACGGGAGGTTTGGGCGAAGATCACCCCGCTCGCGCGACGAGACTGGATTCACTGGGTCGTCTCGCCCAAGAAGGCGGAGACGCGGGCCAAGCGGATCGCGAGCGCATGCGACATGTTGGCCAAAGGCAAGCGGCGACCGTGTTGTTTCGATCGGTCGGGGATGTACAGCAACAGCCTCTGTCCCCCGGTTCCGGAGTGAACTTGGCGGCCCTTCCGGACCCCCTCCCTCGGAATGTTTGTGTCTGAGGGAGGGGGTAGGGGGAGGGAGCCCCGCGCGGCCGCCGAATCTTGACGCATGAAGCGCGGCGCCATGAACCACAGCGTGGAGCAGAACGTACGGGCGCGCCAACTGCGCTCCGAGATGTCGGCAAGCGAAAGGCGACTCTGGGAACAGCTCCGCAAGAAGCGCCTCGGCTACGGGTTTCGGCGTCAAGTCCCCGTTGGACCCTACATCCTGGACTTCTACTGCGCACAAGCCGCGCTCTGCGTGGAAGTCGACGGCGAACAGCATGCTCAAGCGGCTTGGCGCGACGCCTATCTGCGCAGCGTCGGCATCGAGACCCTGCGCATTCCAAGCCTCGACTTGTTCGATGAGAACGCCGCGGTCTTTCAGGCATGGATTCGCAAGGTCCGCGACGCCTGCCAATCAAGAAGCGCCACCCCCCTACCTCCCTCCTCATGCACGAACCATCACGAGGCGGGGGGAGGAAGCCGACCTCAGCCCTTCCGCTGATAAAACCGCTTGCTCACCACCGTCGCCGGCTCGGCCCTGCCCCGAATCTCCACCGCACAAGGCGTCCCCAACTTCACCGAGGCATCCAGATAGGCGAACGCCAGGCCCGCCTCCAACAACGGCGAATAGACGCCGCTCGAAACCTCGCCGACCGGCTCGCCATCCACCAACACCTTCATCCCCGGCTGCGGCAGGCGCTTGCCCTCCATGCGCACGCCCTGCAGCTTGGTCGGCGTACCGTTGGCGCGGGCGGCGTTGATGGGCTCCGAGCCGATGAACGCCTTCGTCTTGCCGACCACCCAGCCCAAGCCGGCCGCGATGGGGCTGAGGTCGTCGGTGAGTTCGTGGCCATAGAGCGGCAGCCCCGCCTCGACGCGCAGCACGTCGCGAGACCCCAGGCCGCACGGGACCACACCCGCCGCGAGCAACGCCCGCCACACCCCGGCGCCGTCCCCGGCCGCACAGATCACCTCGAACCCGTCCTCGCCCGTGTAGCCCGATCGCGCGCACGTGCACTCAAACCCCGCCAGCTTGGTGGTCACCAGCCCGAACGTCCCCGCCGCTTGGATCGCCTCCGGAGCGTCGCTCAGGCCCGCCACGATCTCGGCGGCGCGCGGGCCTTGGACGGCGATCATCACCGTCGCATCGGTTTCGTCTTCCATCCCGACGCCGAACGCGTTGTGCCCGCGCATCCACTCGACGTCCTTGGCGTGGTTCGCGGCGTTCACCACCATGCGGAACGTCTCGGGGCCTACGCGGTAGACGATGACGTCGTCCACCACGCCGCCTTGCTCGTTGGGGAGCAGCGAATACTGCCCGCGCCCATCCTCCAACTTGGCGACGTCGTTGCTCGTGATGTGCTCCAGGAACTCGAGCGTGCGCGGCCCGCGGAACCAAAGTCGGGCCATGTGGCTCACATCGAACATGCCTGCGCCTTCGCGAACGGCCTTGGACTCCGCGATGACGCCGGAGTATTGGACGGGCATTTCGTAGCCCGCGAAGGGCACGATCCGCGCGCCGAGGGCGACATGCTCGTCGTACAGAGGGGTGCGAAGGTCGGACATGGCCCGAGTATACGTCCCGCGCGAACGGGTAAACCCGGCGCATGAGCACCATCGCCCTGCTCGCTTTGGTCGGGAGCCAGGCCTACCCGACGTTTGCCGTGCCTCGACTGACCGGAGAGACGGTGCCCGGGCTGCCGCCCGTTACAGGCCGCATCGCCGTGGACCAGTTCGGCTACCTGCCCGATGGCGCCAAGGTCGCGATCCTCACCGACCCGCAGAAGGGCTACAACGCGGTGGACGACTACACGCCGGGGGACGAGATTCAGCTTCGCCGGCGCGACGGGCGAGTGGTGTTGCGCGGCAAGGCCGTGGCGTGGAACGGCGGCGCGACCCACGAGGATTCCGGCGACAAGGGGTGGTGGTTCGACTTCGGCTCCGTCAAGGCGCCGGGCGAGTACTACGTGTTCGACCCGAAGGCCAACCTCCGCTCGCCGGTGTTCAACATCGGGAACGACGTGTACAAAGACGTGTTGCGCGCGGCGGTACGCACGTTCTACTATCAGCGGCTGAGCGAACCCTTGCGGGTGCCTTATGCCGAAGCGCCGTGGGTCATGCCGTCCTACATGGATCAGGACAAGCGGGCCAGAGCGTTGTGGGCCAAAGAAGATCCCTCGACCGAACGCGACCTTTCCGGCGGGTGGATGGATGCCGGAGACACCAACAAGTATCCCGCGTTCAACACCGACGCTTTGCCCTCGCTGATCTACGCTTACCGCGCCAACCCCAAGGCGTTCACCGACGACTTCGGCATCCCCGAATCCGGCAATGGGCTTCCTGACCTGCTCGACGAGGTCAAGGTTCAGCTGGACTGGCTGTCCAAGATGCAGGATTCCGATGGCGGCGTGTTCGTCAAGATGGGCGAGATCGACTACTCGGGGCGGCCCGATCGTCCCCGCTTCTACGGCCCTAAGTGCACGGGCGCGTCGCTATCGGCGGCGATGAACTATGCGCTCGCCGCGCGGGTCTATGGCGAGTTCGCGCCGTGGAAAGCGTTTGCCGACAAGATGCGGACGCAAGCCGAGAAGGCTTGGGTCTACGCCCATACCCACCCGCGCACGCCGAACGCCGACACGGGCGAGATCAAGTCGGGCAATTCCAGCCGCGACCTCGAATCGCAAGAGCGGATCGAAGCGGCGGCGGCGATCCAACTGTATGCCCTGACGCGTAAGACCGAATACCACGAGGCGGCCAAGCGGCTCGTCCCCAAGCTGCGGCAGATGACCGAGCCAGCGTGGACCCCCTACGAATCGGGCATGGCCGAGGCGCTGGCCGATTACGCCTCGCTCGCCGGGGTGGATGCCGAGCTGCGGCGGACGATTCTGGCCCAGATGGAGCGTTCGGCGGGCAGTCCGACGTTCGCTCCGCCGGTGGAGACCGACCTTTACCGCGCGTGGATGAACCGCGACGCCTACCACTGGGGCAGCAACACCGTCCGCGCCTCGTTCGGATTTTCGGCGCTGATCGTGGGTTCGCGGCAGCCGGTGGGCGTGCGGTCGCGGCTGCGGCAGCGCGCGCTCGACCTGCTCCATTCGTTCCACGGCGTGAACCCGCTGAGCATGGTGATGCTGACCAACATGGGTCGTCACGGGGCCGAGCTTTCGGCCATGAAGATCTGGCACGAACGTTACGGCTGGAACACGCCGTTCGCCTCGAACCCGCCTCCCGGCTACGTGGTCGGCGGTCCGAACCAGCAGTACGGCGGCGAGAAGGGCGACCGCGCCGGCGAGGTGGCTTGGCTGAAAACCCAACCCCGCGCCAAGGCGTACGCCGACTTCAACGAGCCGTGGCCGATGAACTGCTGGGAGATCACCGAGAACGCGAACTACTACAACGCGGCGTACATCCGGTTGCTGGCCGGGCTGTCCGCATCATGATCCGCAGGCTAAACTGACTCCATGTTCGAACTTGCATTCGAAGTGCGCGAAGCGCCGGAAGGCGGCTTCACCGCCCGCGCGATGGGCGCCTCGATCTTCACCGAGGCCGACTCGCTGGAGGAACTCCGGGAAGCCATCCGCGACGCGGTGCGCTGCCACTTCGACCCGGGCAACGAGCCGCGCTCGCTGCGGCTGCTGATCCTCCGCGAGGAGACCATCGCCGCTTGAGGTTGCCTCGGGACGTTTCCGGCGCCGACCTGTCCAAGCGGCTCGGCAGGCTGGGATACAAAGCGGTCCGTCAATCGGGAAGCCACCTGCGCCTGCGGACGGACGAGAACGGCGAACACCAGATCACGATTCCCCTGCATCAGGACCTTCGCCTGGGAACCCTCTCGGCGATTCTCTCCGACGTCGCCGATCACCACAAACTCTCGCGCGACCAACTCCTGCTGCTCCTGTTCGGCGGAAGCTCCTGAACTTTCCCAGGGAAACGTTCACGATTCACGATTCACATTCACATCCCCCCAGAGTTTGGCAAGGCGTCGGCAGGTGGTCGGTGGGGTGCGTCGGCACGTTGTCCGCAGGTTGTGGGCAGGTCGTCGGCAGGTCGTTTCGGTCGCATTG
>JACFNW010000058.1 GCA_019454665.1 Fimbriimonadaceae bacterium
CTGGCCGTCCTGGCCGCGATCCTCATGGTGGTCGCCTACAACATGGGCGAGTGGGCCGAGATCCCCGAGATTCTCCGCCACGGCAAGGCCGACATCGCCGTGTGGCTGATCACGTTCTCGCTGACCGTGCTGGCCGACCTGACGGTGGCCGTTCAGGCGGGCATGATCCTTGCTGCCCTGCTGTTCGTCGCCAAGGTCACCAGCACGACGACCGTCGCCGAAGTGACGCAGGAATACGTCGAGGGCGGCGTCGAGCACAGTCTTCAAAGCAACCCCATCCCCGAGGGCGTTGTCGTCTACCGCATTCATGGGCCGTTCCTCTTCGGGGCGTCGGACAAGTTGTCGGCGATCGAGGAGCGGATGAGCGACCTTCCTCCGGTGGTGGTGCTTCGCTTGCGCAACATGACGGCGATCGACGCTACGGGGCTTCATGCGTTGGAGACGTTGGCGGACAAGTTGCGTGCGTCCGGGCGTCATATGGTGGTGTGTGCGGCGCGTTCGCAGCCGGGCCATCTGATGGAAAAGGCGGGCTTCGCCGGCCACATCGGGCGGGAGAACGTCCAGCCTTCGCTGGCCAAGGCGCTTGGACGCGCTCGCGAAATCCTCGATGCCCAACAATCGGGTGCACTTTCGCCCTAGAATAGGGCCATGCGCTTCACCGCATTCGCCTCGGCCCTGTTGGTTCTGGGAGCCTGCCAACCGCCCACGGGAGCCCAAGACGCACCCGCCAAGACGTGGGCGTTCGAGCCCGCGCGAGACACATTCAGCAAGGACGCCCTTTGGGATTTGCGTTCGCTGAACGAGCCGGTTGCGGGCCAATCCGGTTACGTGACCACCGATGGGCGCGGTGGATTCCGCCTGGGCAACGGCGAGCCCGTGCGCTTCTGGTGCGTGAACAGCATGGTCGGTCGCGAGAAGCCCTGGGCGCCTCGGCCGCTTGGGCGGCAAACCGAGCCCGACCTCGCGCACCACGCGCGATGGCTGGCCAAGCGCGGCGTCAACATGGTGCGGCTTCATGCGCAGATTAGCCCTGACCTCGAGGGCAACCCGCAAGCCAAGCTTGAGGACATCAACGCCAAGGAGCGGGACTGGATCTGGCGAGCCATCGCTGCGTACAAGAAAGAAGGGATCTACCTGACCGTATCGCCCTATTGGGGCGTTCCGATGAAGTTCGCTTCCCACTGGGGAGTGGCGGGCGGCACCGGGCAAAGCGCCCTCGGCCTGCTCTACTTCGACGAGAAGCTGCAGGCGGCGTACAAGGCGTGGCTCCGGGCCCTGTTCACCGAGACCAACCCCCACACGGGCATCGCCCTGGCCAAAGACCCGGCGCTGGCCCTGTTTCAGATTCAGAACGAGGACAGTCTGCTGTTCTGGACAGTCAACGCGATCCAAGGCGAGCAGCGGCGAAACTTGGGAAGGAAGTTCGCCGCTTGGGCCGGGCGCAAACACGGCGGTCTGGACCAAGCGCTGGCCCGATGGGATCGCGCCAGCGCCGAAGGCGACGACGTTCCGGCGGGTGTGCTCGGCTTCTACAACGTTTGGGAGATGACTCAGGACCGTCAGGGCGGCATGGACCGCAGACTCTCCGATCAGTTGGAGTTTTGGTCCACGACCATGCATGATTTCAACAAAGAGATCGGCCGGTTCGTGCGGGAGGACCTGGGCTGCAAAGCCTTGGTCAACGCCGGCAACTGGCGGACGGCCAGTTCCGAACGCCTTTACGATGCCGAGCGTTGGTCGTACACGGCCAACGACGTGGATGCCGTCAACCACTACTTCGGGGGCATTCACCGAGGCGACAACGAAGGCTGGGCGATCGTCAACGGCGACCGGTTTACCAGCGTCTCGGCCCTGCGCGAGCCGTGGCGCTTGCCGATCAACGTGCGGCAGACGCGGAACCGCCCGATCTTGGTCACCGAGAGCGCCTGGGTGCCGCCGAACGACTTCGGCTCCGAGGGCCCCTTCCTCATCGCGGCCTATTCGGCCCTGAACGGGGTGGACGGCTACTACTGGTTCGCCACGGGCGACGACGAATGGACGCCGCCGACCTCGGCCAACGGCTACATGCCCTCGCTGATGAAGTGGACGTTCGCCACGCCCGATGTGGTGGGTGGGTTCCCCGGGGCGGCGCTCATGTTCCGTCGGGGCGACGTCAAGGAGGCGCCGCACGCCCTGCTGGAGACCCGGCCCCTGCAAGACGTTTGGGACCGCAAGCCCGTGGCCCTCGCCGAGGAGGCGGGCTTCGACCCCAACCGCGACACCACGCAGGCCGTTGCTCGTGCGCGCCCCGATGCCCGGACGTTCCTCGAAGGGCCCGTGGCCGTCGAGTGGGGCGGTTCGCCGGCAGTGAACCGTGCCGCATCCAAGAGCGAAGGCTCGCTGATCCGCAGTCTGACGGGCGAGATCGCACTCGACTACGCCAAGGGCTACTGCACGGTGGATACCCCGCGCACCCAGGGGGTGAGCGCCTTCTTCCGGGGCTCCCAGCCGTTCGCCTTGTCCACGGTGACGTTCGAAGGCGGCAACGAGCACGCCACGGCCTTGGCGGTCAGCCTCGACGGGCAGCCGATCGCCACCAGCAAGAAGGTCTTGATCCAAGTGACCACCCAATCCCGCCCCACGGGCTGGAAGGACGAGGCGGCCAACATTGACCTTGGCGAGGGCCGCACGACGCCCGGCCGCCGGGTGGTGAACTACGGCGCCGCGCCTTGGCAACTCGCCGAGGCCGCGATGCAGGTTACGATCAAGAATGCCTCGCTGACCAAGGCGACCCGTCTGGATGCGAACGCCATGCCGATGGGCAGCGTCCCCATCGAGAAGGTCGCCGGAGGCATCCGGTTCGAGTTCCCGAAGTCGGGCAGCCTTTCGGTGGTGGTCGAGGCGTCCTGAGCGTTCAGCCCCCGACCCGCACGATTCGTCCTTCGATCGTGCGGTTGGTGGGCTTGTTGGCTTTGAGGTAGTCCAGCAGAGCGTCCAGATCGAGCAGCCCGGTGTCGAGCCGGTAGCCCTTGGCGTTCTTCAGCACGTCGTGGAAGTCGCCACCGCCAGCGGTGAAGCTGTTCGTGCAGATGCGGTACGTCGCGGCGGGTTCGACGGCTTTGCCCGAGATCGTGAGCTTGGTGATGCGGTCCCCGGCCGGGCGCTTGGGGTCGTACTCGATGCGGACGTTCTTGGACACGTGGAGAAACGCGCCCGAGTATTCCGGCGCATTGGCCAAGCCGTGCTCCAGCACGGCCTTGAGTTCCGCGCCGGAGAGGTCGAGCAGCGTGAGCGTGTTGCCGAACGGCTGGACCGTGATGGCGTGACCATAGGTGATGGGGCCGGCTTCGATGGGCGCGCGCACGCCACCCGCGTTCATCGTGGCCATCACGGCGCCCGCCTTCTCGGTGGCTGCGAGCATGGCGTCGGCGATGACGTTGCCCATCGGGTTCTCGCCCTGCGGGCCGTTGTCGCGTGGCAGTCCGGTTTCGGTGTGCCCGACCACCTCGTTCGCCTTGGCTTCGATGGGCTTCTTGAACGCTTGCGCCATAGCCGCCGCAACGGGGTCTTCGGGCACGTCCTTGTCCACCACGATGGGTTGGCCCTGCCAACTCTTCACCCGTCCGGCTTCATCGAACGTGACGTGCAACAGACCCACGACGCGGCCCCAGTCGCCCGCCTGGACCACCAGCGTGCGGTGTCCGCCATCTCCTTCGACGAGCGTCGGGTAGGGCCCGCCCGGTGGCTGCAGCCCTTCGACGGCTTCGCCCAGCAACGTGTGCGAGTGTCCGCCGACCACGACGTCGAGTTCCGGGATGCGCTTGGCGATGGCCACGTCCTCGGCGTAGCCGATGTGGGTGAGCAGCACGATCTTGTTCACGCCCTGCATTTCGAGTTCGCCGATCGAGCTGCGCACCGAGGCCACTTGGTCGAGGAACTTGACGCCTCCGCCCGGCGACGAGATGTTCTGGGTGTCGTTCGTCAGGAGTCCGATGACGCCGACCTTCTGCCCCCCGACCTCCAGTACGGTGTGCCTCTGGATGACTTTGGCCAACTCGGGTTCGCCGGACAGGTCGAGGTTGGATGCCAGGACGGGGAACTTGGCCAGCCGCGCGAACCGCTCCAGCGGGGCAGGTCCCTTGTCGAACTCGTGGTTGCCCAGGGTCATGGCGTCGTAGCCGATGTAGTTCATGAACGCCAGATCGGCCAGCCCTTCGTACACGTTGAAGTAAAGCGTCCCCTGGAACGTGTCGCCCCCGTTGAGCAGGACGGAGTTGGCGTGCTCGTTTCGGAGCTTTCGGATGACCGTGGCCTGCCGGGCGTAGCCTCCGAACGACTGGTCGCGGCGGGCGGTGGGTTCGATCCGCGCGTGCAGGTCGTTGGTGTGGATGACGGTCAGGACGAAATCCTCGGCGGCGCACAGGGCCGAGAGGGCCAAGGTCCAAAGCGCGGCGAGCAACGCGCGGTGCGGTTTCACAATGGATGCATACCCCACCCCGCCATGAAAACGTGAAGATCTGGTCCCGCCGGTCTGGTAACGTGGCACGTCGCATGCGCTGCCTCAAGCCTCGTCTGTTCGCGATGATGCTGCTGGAATACGCCGTCTGGGGGGCGTGGGCGGCGGTCGCGGGCAAGTACTTCACCGATCCTCCTCCCGGCGGACTGGGGTTCTCCGGCGCGTACAGCGGGGTGGTGTTCAGCCTGTTGCCGCTGGGCGCGATCGTCTCGCCGCTGCTGTTCGGGCAGCTCGCCGACCGCATCGTCAACGCCGAAAAGCTCCAGGCGGGCCTGTGTTTGGTGGGCGCGGGGTTCCTGTTCGCGCTCGGCGAGGCGCGGGATGGCGCCCAGGTGTTTTGGCTGATGCTGGGCTACTCGTTCCTCTTCGCCCCGACGGTCACGCTTACGAACGCCATCGCGTTCGCCCACCTGAAGGACCCCGCTCGGGAGTTCGGCGCGGTTCGCGTGGGCGGGACGTTCGGGTGGTTCTTGGCGTTGGCTGCGTTGGCGGGCTGGCGCGTAGCGGCTGGTGGGCCGGTGCCGGGCGACCTGTTCCACTTGGCGGGCGTGTTCTGCTTGGCGTTGGCTCTGTTCTCGCTTGCCCTGCCTCCCACGCCGCCCACCCGTTCGGCGCGCGGAGCGTTGGCGTTCCTCGAAGCGGCCCAGCTTTTCCGAGACCGCAACTTCCTTCTCTTCTTCGTCTTGTGCCTGGTGCTGGGCGCGCAACTCGATTTCTACTACATCTTCGGAAGCGCGTTCCTGGGTGCGCCGCGCGAGTTGGGCGGGGTGGGGGTGTCTCCCGGCGACCTGCCGCTGCTGATGATGGTGCCCCCGATCTCGGAACTGTTCGTCATGGGCGCGTTGGGCTGGATGCTGCCCAAGCTGGGCATCAAGCGGGCCTTGGTCGTGGGGTTCGCCGCGTGGATCATCCGTTTCGGGTGCTTTGCCTCGGGCAACACCATGGCGGCGGCCGTGGTCGGCCTGGCCGTTCACGGGGTGTGTTTCACGTTCGTGTTCGCCGTGGCCTCGCTCTATGTGAACGCGATCGCCCCACCCACGATCCGGGCGTCGGCGCAGGCGCTGGTGACCTTGTCGCTGGTGGGCATCGGCCGCTTCGTCGGGGCGTATCTGGCGGGCGGCGTTTCGACGGTCGTGGCGACTCCCTTGGACCCGCCGGTGCGGGTGGGCGGCGTCGAAGTCGCTCAGCGCCTGGATTGGGCCCTGTTGTTCGCCGTCCCCGCCGGGGTGACCGTCTTGGCGACCGTGGTGCTGCTCGTGTGGTTCCGCGAACCCAAGACCTAGCTCTCGGCGGTCGTTTGCGTGGGTTGGTGCCTATAATGGACGCATGAACCGCCGAATCCTGTGCGATGGCGCCGTGTCTTGCGATCCCGATGTGGTGAGCGGGACCCCGGTGTTTGCAGGGACGCGCGTGCCGGTCAAGACGCTCTTCGACTACCTTGCCGCGGGTTGTTCCGTGGATGCTTTCTTGGAAGCGTTCGACGGGGTCGGCCGCGATCAGGTCGAGAAGGTCCTCTCCAACCCCCAAACCGCTTGAGAGTCTCCGCGAACCGTCAGAATCCCCGTGAGGATTCGGGGGCGGCGTGCTGATGATTCTAAGCGGAAGATGTCGGAAACCGAAAAGAAGAAAGGCGGCAAACTGCCCATCATCGCGGCTCTGGTCCTCGTGCTCGGCGCGGGCGGCTACTTTGGCATGAAGGGCGGCGGGGGGACTGCGGCGGCCGAAGAGGAGCCGGAGATCAAGCTCGGCGAGAGCGCACCCATCGGCGAGTTCCTCGTGAACCTCTCGGACGGTCGGTCGTACCTGCGCGCCGCCGTGGCGCTCCAGTTCGACGATCAGACGGATACTAAGAAGATTGACCACGACATGCCGGTCATTCAGGACGCGATCCTCATGGTCTTGTCGTCCAAATCGCTCGAGGACGTGCGCTCGCTCGACGGGAAGCGCAAGCTCAAGTGGGAGATCGCAGCCAACGTCAACCACAGCCTGCACGCCGCGCACCCCGACAAGAAGAAAGAGAAGAAGAAGGACGAGGACGCCGAGGAGCCGAGTCACGGCGAGCAGAAGGTCGCCAAGCCCGAGAACGAAGAGGGCTGGGACGCCGACGAAGGTCCCGTCCTCAAGGTCTACTTCACCAGTTTCGTCACCCAATAGCCGCCGGATCGGCTATCTTGGGTCATGCGGACGCTGGTCCAAGCGTTTCACCCCAAGTTGCGCGAGTCGCGCGTGTGCCGCCCATGGGCGGACGCGGCCGTCGAAGCGGGGTGTGTGGTCCGCGACCTGTACGCCCTCTATCCCGATGGGCGGGTTGATGTTCCCGCCGAACAGGCGCTCGCCGAGACCTTCGACCGTTTGGTCTTTCTTCACCCCCTGCACTGGTACGCCGCCCCGTGGCTGATGAAGCGCTGGATAGACGACGTTTTGCAGTTCGGCTGGGCCTATGGCGAGCGTTGCGCCCTCGAAGGAAAGGTGTGGTTGAACGTCGTTTCGGTAGGGGCGGTCGTCGAGGAGTACGGCCCCGAAGGCACCCGCCGATACACCGTGGGCGAGTTCCTGCGCCCGTACGAGCGGACGGCGGCGTTCTGCGGGATGCGGTGGGAGGAGCCCGTCAAGTTCTATGGCGCGGGCGTTTGCGACGAGGATGCGATCCGCGCGAGCGTCGCCGAAGTGGTCCGGCGCATGGTCGGGGCCGCGTGAAAGAAATTGGGAGAGAAAATCGCCGTTTTGGATTGACAAGGTCCCGATGCATCCCATAGACTAGGTTCACGACGCCACTCTTCTGCACCCCAGACGATTCCGGCTTCGCAACGTTGCGATAGGAGGATTCCCCGAACATTGGCGGGACTAGGCGACAGCGCGCATCTGTGTAGCTACGACTATATGAAGGACGAGGAGGTCGTCTCACGCGCCAAGGCGGGCGACGCCACGGCGGCTGAATTCCTGATCGGCCGGTACCGATCCCTGGTCGAAAGCAAGGCCAAGGCGTACTTCCTGATGGGCGCGGACCGAGAGGACGTGATCCAGGAAGGCATGATCGGCCTGTTCAAAGCCATCCGCGATTTCCGCAGCGACCGGCTGAGCAAGTTCCGTCCCTTCGCCGAACTGTGCGTGACGCGCCAGATCATCACGGCCGTCAAGACCGCCACGCGCCAAAAGCACGTTCCGCTCAACGCCTACGTCTCGCTCAACCGGTCCATCACGGGCGAGCCCACCGACGGGTCGCTCATTGACCTGGTCCCCGACCAGTGCGTCGAGAACCCCGAGGCCGCCCTGATGGAGCAGAAGCTGCCCCAGAACCTGCACGAAGTGGTGAAGCACGTGCTGAGCGACCTGGAGAACCACGTCCTGCGCTGCTATATGGACGGCATGTCCTACCGCGAGATGAGCTTGGAACTCAACTGCCACACGAAGTCCATTGACAACGCGCTCCAGCGCGTCAAGCGCAAGATCGGCGCCTTGCTGAAAGACTGAGGTGCGGCCCTACTCGTCCGCCTCCACCGAAGTCGCTGTCGTTTGTCGCGACGCTCTCTATTCCGCCGCCGTGGCCAGCCTGTTGCGCGTGGCAGGCATCGCGGCCAGCCCCGTCCCCGCCGAGGAGTGGCCCGTCGCCGCCGCGTTGCTGGTGGTCGAGGAAGAACTCAGACTGGCCCCCGGAGGCGTGCCCGTGGTGCTGCTCGCCAAGAGCGCAACGCGCCGCAAGCCCGGCACCGAGGCCGTCGTCGCCCGGTCGTCGCCTCCCGAAAAGCTGATCCAGGCCGTGCGTTCGGCGATTCGGCCCATGGCTGTGGCCGAAAGCCGGGCGGTTTACGACCCGGCTTCGCGGCTCACCGATCGGCAGACCGACATCGCGGCGCTGATCCGGCGGGGGTATAAGAACAGCGAGATCGCCTCGGAACTCGGTCTGCAGGAACAGACCGTGAAAAACGTCGTCAGCAGGATGATGAAGCAGCGTGGTTTGCGGAACCGCGTGGAGTTGATCGTCTGGCTGGATCGGCACGCCGGCGTCTCGGAGGGATGGACGGACTGAAGCAGCGCATCCGCACTCTGGCCTATCTGTTGCCCCCGGTCTTGCTGGCGTTGTTTCTCTCCAGCCCGTGGCCGCTGTTCGCGCTGTGCGTGGCTGTCGCGGCCGTCGGCGCGCGCGAACTGGGGCGCATGGTGGACGACAAGCCGGTCTGGGTGTTTTTGTGGGGTCTTCCGGCGTTCGCGTTGTTGGCCGGATGGCTGTTGGTGTCGGCGCGTTTTCCCCGGTGGGAGCTTCAGTGGTTCCTCGTCATCCAGCAGGTGCTGTTCGCGGTGGGCATCGCCGCCACCGCCGTTTGGGTACGCAAGCGCCGCTCCGGACACCTACCGATCGGCCTTTGGCTCACCGCGCCTTTGGCGAGCGTGGTGGCTCTCCACGGGGTGAAGGTGCCCCACGACCCCGTTTGGTATCCCACGACGCCCGTCCTCATGGCGTGCGTGCCCATCTGGATCGGCGATGTGCTGGCCTATCTAGTGGGGAAGCGCATCGGTCGCCACAAGCTGGCGGCGACCATCTCGCCCAAGAAAACGTGGGAAGGCGCGATCGCGAACCTGATCGGATGCCTCGTGGCAAGTTGGGCCATCGGCCAAGCCATTGGTTTCCCGACGGTGCCCTCGCTGTGGTGCGGCCTGGTGTGCGGCACCTTGGGGCAGGCGGGCGACCTGTTCGAGAGCTGGGTGAAGCGCACGGCCGGACGAAAAGACAGCGGCTCGCT
>JACFNW010000059.1 GCA_019454665.1 Fimbriimonadaceae bacterium
GATTTGCCCACGTTCGGCCGTCCGACGATGGCCACGCGGATGTCCTCTTCGGCGGCCTCGGGGTCCACTTTCGGCACACGCTCGGCGACAGCGTCCAGCACTTCGGCCACGCCGCGCCCGTGCAGGCTGGAAATGGGGAACACGTCGCCCAATCCCAGGGCGAAGAACTCGCCCATGAGCTGCTCGCGTTGCGGGTTGTCGGTCTTGTTGACGACGACCAAGATGGGCTTCTTGACGCGGCGCAGGTGCTCGGCGAGGTCCCAATCGTCGGGGGTCACGCCGGCGGTGAGGTCGGCCATGAACACGACCACGTCGGCTTCGGCGAGGGCGACCTCGGCTTGGACGCGGATTTGCTCCGTGAGCGGGTCGTCTTCCGAGAACAGGATGCCGCCGGTGTCCACGACGACGAAGTGCTTGCCGCCCCATTGGGCTTCGGCGTAAAGACGGTCCCGCGTGATGCCGGGGGAGTCCTCGACCACGGCCACGCGCCGACCGACGACGCGGTTGAACAGCGTGCTTTTGCCGACGTTGGGTCGGCCCACGATCACGACAACGGGCAGGCGGGCCTTCATCGGTGGGGATCAAGGTACCCCACCGGCGTGCAGAGCCTTCGGGATCAGCGCATGCGCCAGACCACGCTGCGCCCATTCGCGATCTCGTTGGCGCTCATGGAATCCGCATGCCCGTCGGCGAACAAGACCGGAGTGCGCCCATTGCCCTTGCGGTCGGCGCCATAGCGCGCGAAGATGGGCCGCAACAACTCGGCGGGCAGCGCCGGCAGCTCGGCCACCAGGTCGCGGTCGGCGACCAAAGGCGGGTTGGTCTTGGGGTCGCCCGCTTCAGGGATGCCCGTGTACGGGCTGAACTCGTAGCCGCGGTAGCGGTTGTCCGCCGAACCGTTGGCCGTCACGGCCAGCAGACCGACCTTCGCCCGCTCGTCCACGCCGCTCCAATCGAGCGCCTCGGTGAACGCCAGGCAGGGCGACTCGGAGTCCGCCGACGATTCGCAGCCGTTGGGCGCCAAGGCCGTGGCCAGATTCATGCCGATGCTTTGCTCGCCGCGCGCGGCCCACGTGGCGGCGAACTTGCCGTTCGATCCCGGTGCGACGAACACGCCCTCGTCCTTGGCGTAGGGCTTGAGCAGCGTGGACCACAGGCGTTCGGGCGCGCTTTCGGGGAGGCCGTAGTTGGTCGAGGGCAACGCGCGATCGTCGTGATCGTTCGAGTAGATCAGCAGGGCGCGGCCCAACTGCATCATGTTGGAACTCGCGTTCGTGGCGTGCGAGGTCGCCATCGCGCCCGCGTACGCCGAGTAGATGATCCCGGCCAACACGGTGATGATCGCGATGACGAGCAACAACTCGATGACGGTGAACGCGCGCTTCATTCGTCGCCCTCCATCTCGCGCTTGAGGCGCTTGCCGTGGTCGCCCAGCACCGATTCGCCGTAGTTCGAGACGTCCGCTTTCAGCCGCTGCATGGGCTGGTCGGCCTTGGCGTCGCGCCGCAGGTAGAGCGTCTCCGAGTTGCCGACGGTGGCGATCAGGGCGTCCGGACCCGACCAACTGAGCAGCACCGAGGCCGTGTCCGGATAGACCTGCGTGCCGGGCGGATCGAAGGTCAGCGCTTCGAGCACGAGGTTCTGCGCCTCGACGCGATAGGTGCCGCTCGCCTTGGTGGCTTCGAGTTCGCCCCGGATGTCGATCGCGACTTTGCCGTCGTCCTCGAATCGGAACGTCATCGTGCGCGTGGATTCCCGAGCGAACTCGGACCGGCCATCGGCGGGGATCACGCTTTGTACGACCGTCCAAGTGCCGCGAAGGTTGCCCGGCTGCGGACCTTGGATCAGTTCGCGAATGGGCTGAAAGTTGTTCGACCACACCTTGTTGGCCACGGCGACATAGCCCAAACAAGCGAGAAACACCAGCGAGAGGAAGCCCGTCGAACCGCCCGGCTCCCGGTACTTGCGGTGCTTCTTCTTTTTCTTGGGCTGCGCCTTGAGGAACGCGCCCACAGGCACAAAGCCGCAATCCGAGCAGAACTCGCCGCCCGACCACGCCTTGCCGCATTTGGGACACTTCTCAAGGTCCACGCTGGACATTCTAACACGGGAGCGGTGCTAAGTGAGTTTGGTGGTGTTCGGTGAGGTTCGGTCGGGTTGGGCTTATGCCGGCAGGTGGTCGGCAGGTGGTCGGCAGGTGGCTGGGGCAAGTGGTCGGCAAGTGGTCGGCAAGTGGCTGGCAAGTGGCTGGCAGGTGGTCGGCCGCCTCAGCCCAACACGATCCGAACCAAACCGAACTCCACCGAACCAAACCGAACACCACCAAACCCCAGCCCGTCACCGCCTCTCGATCGCCGCAAGCTTCGGAACGCCGCCCACCCGAGCGAATCGCGCCCGAACCCGGGTCTGCAGGTTCATCCCGGTGAACCGGATCCAAACCCACTCGCCCGAAGCCGTCGGACCCGCGGGCACGGCGAACCACATCGCGTACGGGTCGCCCAAGCCGACCTCAAGCGCCGAAGACACGACGACCGCACCCGTGGCGTAGCCCGCCGCCGCGCGCGAATCGCCCCGCTGCAGCGCCTCGCAGAACGCCTCCGCCACCCGGTACTCCGTGGCCGCTTGCGACTGGCCCGTCAGCCGATAGGCCGAGCCGTTCCAAGCCCAATTCGAACTCCAAGAGAGCTTCTGGTCGCCGAAAAACGCGAACGTGTCGCCGCGTTTCCGAACCTTCTCGACGCGCAGCCCCGTGATCGCCGAACCGCTGCGCGTGAACGTGGTCGTCCCCGTCCCGCCGAACGCCCGGGTCTGCACTTGCGACCAGCGCCCGCCGGACAGACGGTAGACGATGAAGCCCGGTTGGCTGCCGCCCTTCTGGGCGAAGCCGCCCACCAAGACCAGCCGATCCTGCATCGCCGCCGCTTGACCGTAGAACCAGCCCGTGTTGGGGTTGACCTCGGGCAACCATTGCGCCCGCGCCACCCTGCCCGAGCGCCAAACCACGAAACTCGCCCGCGACGTCCGCGGGAACCGCCGCGCCTCCGGCCCGACCAGGTAGGTGGCGGTCACCGAGACGATCAGCGTGGGTGTCGAACCCTCGACCTGCCAAACCTCGGTGGCGCGGATGTCTCGCGCGGGGTCGCCCGCGAGCGGCGGCATCGCCGAGCGCAAGAGCGACGTGATCGCCGCTCGGAACTGCGGATTTCGCCCCGTCCACGAGGGGTAGCCCTGCACATAGTCCGCAATCGCTTCGCCCATGGGCTGCCAAGCCCGTCCCGCCAAGGCGGGCGTGTTGTACCGGTCGAATTGCAGCCGGTTCCACGACTCGGTCATCAGCGAGACCTGCCGCTGGTAGCGGGCCAGCGCTTCGACGCTTTGCCCGAGCGCGAGGGCTGAAGCACCTAGAATCGCCCACCCGGTCGCCGCGCCCATCAGGAGCGTTCGCCATCGGCTCGGGCGGAAGGACGGATTCACCGGGCGGCGCGCGTCTCCTTGCGGCGTTTGGTGTAGAGCGAAGCCAGCGTCGTGGCCTCGTTGCGGTGACCGGTGATCAAGCCGTCCACGAAGTACTCCCACATGCGGTTCGAATTGATCGCGGCGTGCCCGATGTCGGGGCCGGCCATCATGTCGAAGCTCTTGCCCGCCCGCTGGAGCGCCTGCGCCAGCTGGTAGGTGTTCGACGGGTGGACGTTGTTGTCGGCGGTTCCGTAGAACAGCATCAGCCGCCCCTTGAGGTTGCGGGCGTACTCCATCGCGTTGCCCGCCTTGTAGCCCTCGGGGTTGTTCTGCGGCGTATCCATGTACCGCTCGGTGTAGATCGTGTCGTAGTTCTCCCACGTGGTGACGCTGGAACTCGCCACGCCCACGTGGAACACGTCGGGATGACGCAACAGGGCCATCACGCTCGAGTAGCCGCCATAGCTGGTGCCGTAGATGCCCACGCGCGAACCATCCACGTAAGGCCGCTTCGCAAGCTCCTTGACACCGGCCGCCTGGTCGTCGATCTCGACCACGCCGAGCTTGCGGTAGAGCGCGTGTTTGAACTCGACGCCCCGCCCGCTGGTCCCGCGTCCATCGAACCACGCGACCAAGAAGCCCATCTCGCAGATCGCGTTGGGCGTGGCGAACCGCTCCGTGGTTTGGCCGGACTCTGGCCCGCCGTAGACGCTCACGATGAGCGGATACCTCTTGGAGGGGTCGAAGTCCGAGGGCTTCATCAGCGTGCCGTAGCACTCCGTCACCCCGTCCGCCGCCGTGAACACGATGCGCTCGACGGGCTGCAGGTTCAGTTCCTTCCACTTCGTGGTGTCGCTGGTGGCCAGCGTGGCGACTTCCTTGCCGTTGCGGTCGAGCAACCGGGTCGTCGGAGGCGTGGCGAGCGATTCGGAGACGACCACGACGTACGCGCCGTTCGGCGAGACCGTCGCCCGGTGCGAGAGCGTGGGGTCGGTCAACCGAACGTCGCCCTTGCCGTCGAGCCCGACACGGTGCAACTGCATCTTGTAGGGGTGGTCTCCGCTCCGGGCCGAGTACCAGAGTTCCTTGCGCTCGACGTCCACCCGCTCGACGCCGCCCACCTCGAACCGGTGCTCCGTCAGGGCGTTGATCAGCTTGCCGCCCAGATCGTACAGGTACAGGTTCTTGAAGCCGTTCCGCTCCGATTCCCAAATGAAGCGCTTGGCCTTGCCCTTCTCGGGTCCTTCCAGCCAAGTGATGCCGGGCGAGTTCTCGGTCCAGCCCGTGTCGCTGGTCTCGCGGATCACGACGCGCGATGTGCCGGTGGCGGGGTCGGCGGCGCAGAACTCCATGATGTTCTGCTTGCGATTGGTGCGGTTGTACAGCAGTTCGTCGCCATCGGGCGACCAGCGCACGGAGTAGATGTAGTGCCCCACGCCCTCGAACGGCTCGCCGGGTGCGTGCGTGTCCAGCTTGCGGCTGGTCCTGGTGGCCACGTCGTAGATGTGGAGTTCCGCGACGGGGTTGTCGGTGCCCGCCTTGGGGTAGGGCTCGACGTCCAGCGTGTTCTGGATTCGGCTGACGTTCATCGCCAGGTAGTAGTCCTGAACCTTCGATTCATCGAACTTGTAATAAGCGATCTTGGAGCCATCGGGCGACCACCAGATCGCCTCGCGAACGCCCAATTCCTCGCCATAGACCCAACTCGCGATGCCGTACTTGGTGCGGTCCTTGGCATTGCCGTCGGTGGTGATGGCGATCTCGCCCGACCCGTCCGCATTGGCCAAGTAGAGGTTGCGGTCGCGGTGGAACGCCTTCTTCGCGTTGTCGGGGCTGAAGGCCGTGTCGAACTGCCGTCCGCGCTGGGGAGGTCGCCGCCCCGGCGTCTGCCGCTCGCTGGAGGGGGCGCTGGCTTCCGTGGCGGCTTGGGTCGCGGGGTCGTAGCTCCAACGCTTGCCGTCCTTGCTGTACGTGAACGCCTTGCCGTCTTCGTTCCACTGAACCTGCAGGTTGCCCCCGAACACGGCGCCGCCGATCTCGCGGCGCATCTTCTCGTAGCGATCGTAGCGTGGCATGGTGGGGAGACGGTCTTGGGCGGCGGCGAACGCCGACAAACCGAGGACGAGCAGGGCGGTGGTGGTTCGCATCGCAGTGAGCTTCCATTGTGCCCGATGGAAGGAGTCCGACACCCCGGTGTGGAAAACCTTCTGTTGCCATGCTCGAGTACTTCGATCAGACCACGCAAGCGGGTTTCTACCTGTTCACGTACGTGTTTGTCGCACTTTGCATGATGGTGATTGCTCAGAAGACGAACACACCCAACGGGTGGCTGGCCTGGATTCCGATCGCCAACATCTACCTGATGACCCAGGTCGCCGATGTCGACTGGTGGTGGGTGTTGGTGTGTCTCATTCCCTGCGTGAACATCATCGGATTCGTTTATCTGTTCATGAAGATCAGTGCCGCTCGGGGCCGGCCCGAACTCATGGGGCTGCTCATGCTGGTGCCCTGCGTCAACTTCCTCTACCTGGCGTATCTTGCGTTCGCCGACTGAACAAGATCACCCAAGATTCACCCTGAAGGTCGCCTTCGAGAAGGGCCGCATAGGTACCATCCGTGCCCATGTCTGCCCTGACCGTGGCCGCCTTGTCCTTCGCGAGCCTGTTCACCAACTCCCCGACCGTGACGGTTTCGCTGGCTGGAGCACCCTCCGGCGAGTGGCCCCCGATCACCATCCGCATACCCAGCGGCTCGGAAATCGTGGCGGATTCCGCCGAGAAACTCAGCGCCCTGAAGCTCGTCGAGGTGGGTCGGTACACGGTTTCCGGTCCCGTGTTTCGCGCGGCGACAGGTCTGGTGGATACGATCTTCGACCCGCAGGCCGATCTCGTGCGCGACGTGAAAGAGGGGGAGACAGCCCACCTGACCTTCCGCTACTCCGCCCGGGGCGGTACGGGCATGGTTTGGGTAGCAACGACTCGAACCCAGGACGAAGACGATTGGAGCAAGGGCACCCTTAGGTCGCTCCTTGGAACCGACCTCGTTGCGGGCAAAGTCCAGGTGAGCGACACCATCGCCACGGGCCCAAGAATCGGCTCGGGCGTCGCGTTGGCGACGGGCGCGCTTCTGTTCAGCGACGGCTGGGACAACGACACCATCATGAGGATAGGAGCCTCCGAACTCGCCTCCCGAGGTGCGCCCCGTCCGGCAGGCGAGGTCGAACCCGGCCAAGTGACCCGCGACCCAAGCGGCCGCGTCTGGGTCGGTCGTCAAGAGGTTGCGCGCGCCTATGTGCCCGATGCCTCGGGCGCTCTTGGGGCGCCGGTTGTCGAACTCAGGCGCGACGAGGACGCCGAGAAGCCGCTCGATCTGGCGACGCTCGTGTTTCGGCACGATGGAAGCGCGATCGTCTTCGGAGCGGGCGGGTTGGCCGTTATCCCCGCTGCCGACCTGGCACGCTCTCACACCGTCAGCCCCCGTTGGCGCAAGATTCCGGCGGGTATCCAAGGCAACGCGGCCGTGGATGCCGAAGGCAACCTCTGGACGGCCAACGCGAACGGCGCGGTACACCGCTTCGCCAAGGCAGACCTCGACGGACAGGGGGCGCTCACGCCCCGGGAATACGAAGTCGAACTTGGCTTGCACAGCGTCGCCATCGATGCCGAGGGAGGCGTCTTGGCCTTGGTCAGCTACACGGGCAACCTCTACCGCTTGAAGCCTGGCGGGTCCGCGTTCGAGAAGCTGGGCAGCATCGGAACGGGCCTCGACCTGAACTCGACGCTCACCCTGAACCCGCCTGCCGAAGGTACACCGCTGGCGCAGGGCTTCCCCTCGCGCCTCAAGCGCTGAGCGCCTACGGCTCGTAGGAGGCAGCCAGCCGAGCCAGCCGCTCATCCCACGCGCGTCCGATCTCGGCCAGCCACTCCTGCGAGCCGCGAAGCGGCTTCGGGTCCAGGTGGCAAACCACTTGTCGCCCATGCCGCTTCGAAACCACCAGCCCCGCCGACTCCAACACCGACAGGTGGCGAGACGCCCCCTGCCGGCTCATGGAGAGCCCCTCGACCAACCGGCCCGTGGGCATCGGCCCTTCGGCGACCAGCCGCCGGAGGATCTCGCAACGCGTCGGGTCGGCCAGCGCGTGAAACACCTGGACTACAGGTTCCACTGGTGCACCAGCTTGGAGAGTTCGCCATCCCAGCCGTCGTCGCTCGTGTTCATGGCGACCGCGTGCGCACGCTGGGGATCGGGGATTCGGTCGAACCCGCTCTCGACGACGCGAAGCGTCGTGCGTCCATCGGCGGTGGGCGTCAGGCTGAACCACACGGTGGTCAGTTCCTCCTCGGGGCGGGCGTCCAGAGCGCAACTTTCGCCCGGATGCCATTGGTAAGCGAGCGACGCGT
Organism: Fimbriimonadaceae bacterium; assembly: GCA_019454665.1. Lineage (GTDB taxonomy): Bacteria > Armatimonadota > Fimbriimonadia > Fimbriimonadales > Fimbriimonadaceae > UBA2387. The sequence continues at coordinate 7,857 of JACFNW010000059.1, forward strand.
GAGGGACCGACTCGATCAGTCGCGCCTCGCAGCGGGTGTCTCCCCACACGAGAAAGAACCGGCCACCGACGGCGAACTCTCCCTCGATGCGCTCGGGGAACCACGAACTCAGGGCCTCCGGCGAACCGATGGATCGCTGCCACACGGTTGCCGGGTCGGCGGGAAGGACGAACTCACGATGAAAGGCGTTCAGCATATGCAACTAAAGTGTTGCATATGTTGAACGCCTTTGTCTAGCCCTTGGGCGATCAGCCCTTCATCTGGTTCGCCAGCGACCGGCTGGCCATGTGGTTCCAGCCCGAGAGCACGAGCCGCTCGTCGGGGTGCAGGTTCCCGGGCTCGACCATGTCGTTGCCCGCGTGCATCTGGACCAACACCGTCTTGCGCGTCTGGTTCGATCGGTTCGGCATGGAGCCGTGGATGGTGAAGTAGTGGAAAAACGCCACGTCGCCGGGTTCGGCCTCCAGGGGCAGCGCGCCTTCGATGGGGTACTTCTCGAGCAGTTCGCCCTCGCTCTGGCCCATCGAGTTCTCGATGCGGCCGCGCTTGTGCGAGCCGGGATACACGCGGAGGCAACCCATTTCGTCGGTCGCCTGGGAGACGTGGATGATGCCGGCCATCATGGTGTCGAGCAGGGTCGGGAAGTAGCCCCAGTCCTGGTGCATCGGGAACGGCGCCCCAAGTTCGCCGGGCTTCTGGAACAGCTTGCTGTGGTGCAGCACGATGTCCGGGCCGAGGATGTCGCGGGCGACACTCAGAAACCCTTCGTGAAGCAGCGCCCGAGTCCAAACCGCCGAAAACCGCTGGACGTTGTGGGTGTGCAGGACCTGGGTGTTGGCCGCGCCGAGCTTTTCCATCTCCGGCCCGCCCCATCGGGCGTTCAGGTTCTCGCCCGAGCCGAGCAACTGGGCGACGATGCGGTCGAAGTCGGCTTCGAGCTCCCCGACTTCGGTCGGCGAGAAGACACCTTTGGCCAAGTAGTAACCTTGGTCGGCAAACTGGCGGCCAATGGCCGTGTCGGGCGTGGCGAGGGTGAATTCAGCGTTCATGGGTCGAAACCTCCAACGATTCCGATGCTACCGTAGCCGGGTGGAATCCTGCGCCACTCCTGCCAAGGGTCCGTAAATTCCCCTCCCTTGGAGGGGTTGACCGCTGGCCGGGGCGGTCCCGCTTGGTGCCCCCGTCGCCCTGAGGTGCGGGCCCCGGGGCGCCGGCCAAACTCCCTCCCCAAGCCTGGGGAGGGCCGGGGAGGGGTT
>JACFNW010000060.1:0-2819 GCA_019454665.1 Fimbriimonadaceae bacterium
TCCTTCTCGCCCATCCTCTACCCGTACGCGAAGAGCGCCGAGGTGTTCCGGTGCCAGGAAGATGCAACCGACCGCCGCGTTATGCCCAGTAGCAAGTACAACCAATGGACTTACACCGACAATGTGTACGATCTGACGGACATCCATCCCAGGGCCGCATTTCAGCAAAGCTACTGGTTTCGTGGGTACGACTTCCGCTTCGATGGGCACGAGCCATCGGACCTTTGGAGCAGGATGATGTCGCTGCCGAAGCTGGGGATCATTGTGTGCATCTTCCATGCACCCCTCGATCCCAGCCAGGCGTTTCCGGCTCCCCACGAGCACGCTGGCCCACGGGAGGGCCCATGTCTTCGCATCGTGCCCGATGGAAGCCTGTTCGTGGGCCACTCGAAGAGCCGAACGGAAACGGGAGGGAGAGCAGGTTGGCAAGCATGCCTAGACCTGCCCCACACGTACCGAGACCTGGAAGGAGGCCCTCGATGAACCAGGGGTTCACTGCTCTGCTTTGCCTCGCCCTGCTGGCCGGTTGCGCGCCCAACCCTGGCAAGCCGCAGAAGACCCTGTTGGGCCGCAACGAGCCGGGCTTCGCCGTTGACCAGGCGACTCTGGTCGCCGGACCGGGAGGGCAGAAAGAGGTCCGAGCGACCGTGATCGCCCCGCGCGCGGAATCCCGATCCCTCGGCGTGGCGTTCGAGGTGTTCGACGGGGAAGGCGTCCCGACGGGAAGCGTGGTCGCCCGACCGGCTTTCAACGGCGGGACGCAGGCCGAGGTCGCTGTCCCCGTCCCGCCCGGAACGCAGGGTTTTCCGCTTTACCGGCGCCGCCCCGGTCAAGGACCAACCCTGAACAAGAAGCCCCTCCGGAAGAGCGGAGGGGCTTTCGTTTCGTCGGTGGAAGCGAGGCTTACCGACCCCGAGGCGTGACCTTCACCTTGAGCGCGGCGTAGCCGTCAATCTCGAAGTGCTCCACGCGGAAGTGGTGCTTGCCGCCCAGCTTCGCGCGCACGCGGTCCACCTTGGGCGCGTGCCACGTCCAATCCTCGAGGATCAGCTTGCCGTCCAGCCACACGCGGATGCCGTCGTCGCTGGTGAACTCGAGGTCGTACTCGCCGGCGGGCGCTTCGAACCGTCCTTCGGCCAACGTGGCGAACTTGTCTCGCGGGAGGCCCGGGCCGAGTTCGCCGCCCCAGTCGAAGTCCAGCTTGTCGGTCTTCAGGGTCTTGATCGGCGTTCCCGAGGTGATCAGCTTCTTAAACTCGTCGTAATGGGCGCGAGGCTCTCGCGCCTCGGTGTAGGAGAACCACTTGATGTCCCAGTCAATGGGCATGCGGAACTGCGACCACTGGAACACGGACGGCTTGCCAGCCTTCACCGTGTTGCCAAAGCGGTCCACGAAGTCCTTCTTGCCCACGAACTCAAGGGCGATCAGCACGTCGGTGGCCTTGCCGGGCTCCATCACCGCATCCACGAAGGACCCGTTGCGACGCAACTCCTTCACGCCACGAAGTTCCTTGACGCGCCACGTCCCTTCCGGACCGAGGACTTCGAACCGCTTGACGTTGGGTTCGGGGTCGGTGCGCGGCCAAAGGATGGGCGACTTGAAGTCGTAAGGACCCCACTCGTCCACCAAGATGAACCGACGCCCGCGCATCTCGCCCGGCTTGATGAACGGGTCCATACCGCCCTTCATGGGCGCCGGGGCGAATTTGGCGACGTCCGCCCGAGACGCCTTCCACGGGTTCCACGGCACGTCGAACCGCTTGATGTAGTCGGCGTTGTCAGGGTCCAGGCCCTGCACCACGTTGCCCGACCCCAGCATGACCTGGGTCATCGGGGCGCCGGCGCGCGAGCCGTCGGTAGACAGGATGTTCTCGCCGAACGTCAGGCCCGGCAAGCCGGTCCACGTTCGGAAGTCCGTCCCGTAGAAGCGGTTGCCGTCAAGGGTGATCCGCTCGTTCTTGCCGGTCAGGTTCCAGGCCCGCTTGTATCGCTCGACGTCGTTGCCCAAGATCTTGACGCCCTGCGTGTCGTCAATGGCGAACACGGTGTCGGCGATGTGCGAGAAGCGGTTGCCTTCGATGACGTAGTCGCGGCTGCGCGTGTCGCGGTTCTTGGGGTAGCCCCAGTTGGGGTCCTGTCGGTCGTTCCACCACAGCTTGATGGCCGTGGTGTCGCGGTGGAACACGTTGTGCGAGATCGTGTTGTCCTGCCCGTGCTCGATGGCGATGGCCTCGCCGTTCATCCCGAACACGTTCCCGAGGATCGTGGTTTCGTAGCTGTACCCGCCCCAAACGCCGTGCCAGCATTCGAGGATCTTGTTGTTCACGAACGCGTTGCGGCTGAACGTGGCCTCGATGCCGTTGGTCGGCGCGTGGCTGAAGTCGTTGCCGTAGAGCAGGTTGTCGTTGCATCCGCCCTGACCATTGTCCATGGTGGACTGGCCGGCCCACAGGAAGAAGCCGTCGCCGCCGTGGGTGACCGAGTTGTAGGCGAACACGTTGCGGTGCGACTGCTCGTAGATCAGGATGCCGGTCGAGTCTTGGCCCCGGTTGTAAACGCCGTGGCTGTAGCCTCTCACGCACCAGTCTATCTTGTTGTGCATGATCTTGTTGTCGCTGGAAAGGTACATCAGCACGCCCGCGCTCGACAGGAACGAGAAGTCGTTGTTCCAGACCTTGCCCTTGTTGCACTCGGTGAGCATCAGGGCGTTCTGGCCGCCGACGGCGGTGTTGTGATCCACCTCGAAGCCGTCGCAGCCGCGAAGGTAGATCGCCGCGCCGTAGCGGAGCCACTCGTCCTTCTCGTTGCGGTGGTAGCTCA
>JACFNW010000060.1:2829-9089 GCA_019454665.1 Fimbriimonadaceae bacterium
CCTCGCGGTCGAGGCCGCTGAGCAGCTTCTGCTTCCACAGGTAGGACATGTCGTTGCCCGTGACGCGGATGCCGGGGACGTTGCGGGCCATGAGACCGACCTTGTAGCCACGGAGCGTCGCGCCCTTGACCACGACGTTTTCGCCTTGGACGGCGATGCCGAGGCCGACGTATTCGGCGGGATTGGCGGCATTGGGCGACCCTTTGAGCGTCGCGCCCGAGAAGTCCACCGTGATGTTCTTGCCCTTGATCGTGATCGCGGGCTTCTCGAGGTTCTCCGAGGGCAACGAGTAGACGCCCGGTTTGACCCTGACGGACTCCGTGATCACCATTCCGGGCTTGAGCGTGACGGTCGGAACGAGGCCGACCAGAGACATTGCGAGGACTCCAAGCATGGTTCGATCAGCTTACCAACACCCGTCATGAACGGGTCATGACGCCGAGGAACCGGTTCGTCGGATGCATAATGAGGATCATGTCCAGGGCTCTCGAGCCGATCCCGCTGTTCCCGCTCGCAACGGTTCTGTTCCCCTATGCCCCCCTCCAACTGCATGTGTTCGAGGACCGATACCGGCAGCTGGTGGGGGACTGTCTGGAGAAGGGACTGCCCGTCGGCATCGTGCTCATCAAGAGCGGGAGCGAGGTCGGAGCGACGGCCGAGCCGTATCTCGTGGGCACGGCGGCGCGGATCGAGAAAGTGCACCGATACGAGGACGGGCGCATGGACGTGGTGGTCGTGGGCGAGCGCCGGTTCCGCATCCGGCGGCTCGACGAATCCGAGCCGTATCTGGTGGGCCATTGCGAGCCGGTGGTCGAAGTGGACGACGATTCCCCGCGCAAAGACGCCTTGACCATGCGCGCCCGCGAGAGCTTCCAGCTCTACGTGGAAGGAATGTTCGCCCAACAGGCCGTGAACGTCAAGATCAACTACCCCACCGACCCTTTGGCGCTGTCGTTCCTCATCGCCAACTACCTGCCTCTCGATCCTCTGGAGCGCCAGCGGATGCTCGAACTCACCGACACCGCCGAGCGGTTGGCGGGCCTGATCCCCGAAATCGAGCGGCAGGTGGTTGAAGCCAAGACGATGGCCTACTACCGGCTCTCGCGGAACCACCTCCAAGAGTGGATCCACCCAAACTGAACGCACCTGACCCTGTCCTGAACAAAAAGTGAAAATTGGTGATGCACGAGCGATCCGTTCGTGATAGGATGATGCTCGAAGCGGAAAGAGGCACGACCAATGTGGATCGTGCACGGGCTTCAAAAAACCGATGCGAGCCGTCTCAGCGGCTCGGTCATGGAGTAGAACAATGCGTCACAGCCTCAGGGCCCTCGCCCTTTCGTTCGTCGTTATCGCCGGGTCGGCTTTCGGTCAGTTCACCGAGACCGAAGGCAACGATTCCAAGGCCGCCGCCAACGTGTTCACCGGTCTGAGCGCGGGCAGCACCATCACCGGAAACAGCACCAGCGCCACCACGGTCGGCCTCGACTATTTTCGACTCACCATGGCCACTGCGGCCCCCGGCATCTACAAGAACCGGATGACCCTCACCACGTCCGGCACGGCGGGACACACCGGCACCCTTCGCGGTCTGACACAGACCGGCGGCGTGATCAACGCCGGAACCGACGCCACGTTGCAGACGAGTTCGACGGTTACGACGCCGCCACGCTACAACCAGTGGTACAGCTTCGGCCTCGGCGAAGAGCTCTTCTATCGGGTGACCGGTGCTGCAGCGACCACTGCCGACTACGTGGCGACGATGTCCACCTCCATGGTCACGCCCGTCAACTTGGGCACGTTCGCTCCCGGCGCGTTCACCTTCTCGACCCTGGGACGCACCACCGTGGACACAGAGATCGCGTTGTACGACTCCAGCTTCGCACCGGTACCGGGGTTCTGGTCCGACGACGAACCCAGCCCTGGAACCAGCTTCCAGTCGGTCATGTCGGGCACGCTGACGCCGGGCACCTATTACCTGGCGGTCGGCTCGTTCAACATGGCCAACAACAACTCCAACCCGGTCACCGACCGCTCGCAAGCGAGCAGCGTGGCGGACTTTGGCGGCTGGATCATGTCGAGTTCGACGAGCATCACGGCCACCGACTGGGATTTCGGGATCACCGACATCAACGGGACGACCGAGTTCTCCGCGCTCAAGACCGAGCAGTACGAGATCTATTGGGGCGAACTCGAGGTCGTTCCCGAGCCGGGTTCCATGATCGCGCTGGGTGCTGGCTTGGCCGCGCTGGCCGCTCGGCGAAGACGCAAGGCAGCCTGACGCACGACGAGTGACACGATTGGCGTGGTCCGCAGCGTGCTGTGGACCACGCCCCAGTCTTGGACGGTCTAGAATGGCCCCATGCCGGCCCGCCGAATCTCGCCCAACCAAATCGTCCGTCTCGACTCGATTCCCACCGATTATACGGGAGACCTGAGCAAGGACGAAGCGCAAGAGCGCCTCAAAGACCTCGGCAAGGAAGTCGGCGACTTGCAGGAACTCCTCTTCGCCGCCGGCGACCACTCGCTCTTGATCGTGTTCCAGGGGATGGACACGGCAGGCAAGGACGGGGCGATCAACCGCATCCTTGAGTACGTCAACGTGCAGTCGTGCCGCGTGTCGTCGTTCAAGGTGCCGACGCCCATCGAGCTGGCCCACGACTTCCTGTGGCGCGTCCATGCCGTCGCGCCGCCAAAGGGCAGCGTCGGCATCTTCAACCGCTCGCATTACGAAGACGTGCTGGTCGTGCGCGTGAAGCAACTGGTGCCCGAAGCAGTCTGGCGGGCACGGTACGAGCAGATCAACGCGTTCGAATCGCTGCTGGCTTCGTCGGGCACCATCGTCGTCAAGTTCTTCCTGCACATCTCCAAGAAGGAGCAAGAAGAGCGGCTCCTCGCCCGAGAGCAAGACGTCGAGAAGGCGTGGAAGCTCTCGGTGGGCGACTGGAAAGAGCGGGAGCGGTGGGACGACTACCAACGCGCGTACGAAGAGGCCATCGCGCGTTGCTCGACGGAGCATGCGCCGTGGTACGTCGTGCCCGCCGACAAGAAGTGGGCGCGCGATCTGGCGGTCGCGGAGGTCTTGGCCGAGACGCTCCGCCCCTACCGCGAGCCTTGGCTGGCCCAACTCGCCTCGGTGGGCGTAAAGGCAAAGACCGAACTCGCTGAGTACCGCGCCAGCCTCGCCCAAAGTGCCTAAGCCATGCCCTTGCGGCGCGGGTACGTTGGGTCTCAACCATGACGAACCTGGAGATCGCCAAAGCCGCCCACCTTCGACCCATTTCGGAGATCGCGGCCGGGGCGGGGTTGATGGAATCGGACTTCGACCCACTCGGCAGGTATCGCGCGAAGCTGACCCACGAAGGCGTGACACGGCTCGAATCCAACCCGAAAGGCAAGTTGGTCTTGGTGACCGCGATCAATCCGACGCCGGCGGGAGAGGGCAAAACCACGGTCTCGGTCGGGTTGGCCCAAGGCTTGAACCGGATCGGCAAGCGCGCCATCCCAGCCCTGCGCGAGCCGGCGCTCGGACCTGTCTTCGGCGTGAAAGGCGGCGCGTGCGGAGGAGGCTACAGCCAGGTGCTGCCGATGGAGGACATCAACCTGTTCTTCAACGGCGACTTCCCTGCCATCGCGGCCGCGCACAACCTGCTCTCGGCCATGTTGGACGCCTCGAGCCACCACGGCAACCCCCTCGACATCGAACTGCGCAACGTTTGGTGGCCGCGGACGCTCGACATGATTGACCGCAGCCTGCGCGAAATCGTGGTCGGCATCGGCGAAGGCAACGGGTTCGTCCGCTCCGACGGCTTCGTCATCACACCCGCCAGCGAGGTGATGGCCGTGTTCTGCCTGTCCGAGTCGCTGTCGGACCTCAAGCTCCGCCTCGGCCGCATGTTGGTCGCCCTTGGGCTCGACCGCTCGCCCATCCGCGCCGAGCAGATCAAAGCGGTCGGCGCGATGACCATGCTGCTACGGGACGCCATCCGCCCAAACCTGGTGCAGACGATCGAAGGCGGGTTGGCGATGGTCCACGGCGGCCCGTTCGGCAACATCGCGCACGGGTGCTCCTCGATTCTGGCGACGCGTTGCGGCCTCGGCGCCGCCGAGTATCTGGTGACCGAAGGCGGCTTCGGCTCGGATCTGGGCGGCGAGAAGTTCCTGAACATCGTGTGCCCTCGGCTGGGCGTTGGTCCCGCTGCGATCGTCTTGGTGGCGACCGTCCGCGCCTTGCGCTACCACGGGGACGGCGATCTCGCTGCGGGTTGCGCGAACCTAGGACAGCACATCGCCCACCTGACGCAATACGGCCCTCCCGTGCTGGTCGCGATCAACAAGTTCGCCGATGACACCGAGGCCGATCTGGACTTGGTGCGTGCCTATGCCACGGGCAAAGGTGTCGCCGCCGTCGTCTGCGACCCGTGGGGGACGGGCGGCGCGGGGTGCGAGGCGTTGGCGACCGCCGTCGCGGGCGTCGAAGCGAGGACCGAGCCGTTGCAGCACCCCTACGATCGGGAAGACCCGCTCCCCGTCAAGTTGGAGAAGCTGGTCCGGAAGGTCTATGGCGGGCGCGGGGTCACCCTCTCCGGCCGCGCCGAGCGGCGTTTGAAGTGGCTGGAGGCCAACGGTTTCGGCGACTTGCCGGTCTGCGTGGCCAAGACGCAGATGAGCCTGACCGACGACCCGACGCTGAAGGGCGCGCCGAAGGACTTCGACTTGCATGTCCGTCAGTTGAGGGTTTCGGCGGGCGCTGGGTTCGTGGTGGCCGAGTGCGGCGACATCATGTTGATGCCTGGGATGGGCAAAGTGCCCGCCGCGGTGCACATGGACGTGGACGACGACGGCCGCATCCACGGGCTGAACTAGGACCACTGGGCGCTTCGAATGATGGGAGGGCCCTGGAGGGTCACGCTCCGTCGTGACCATTCGTCTTCGCCGACCACAAGAACCGGGGTGCCACGGTCTGACCGGGCCCGACCACTTGACACACACCAAGACCATCCTTGCCCGGCAGACCGTGCTCCTTTCGCAACGACATTCGCTCTCCCACGGCGAATGCCCAACTCCCGAGTTGCCGCTGCGTTGGTCAACCCTCCCCTTGATCCCCTCCCGATCTTCGGGAGGGGACGGTCGTCGCGTTCCTCCGCCATCTCGCTCCCCAAGCCTGGGGAGGGTTGGCTTCGCCTAGCAAGAACTGGGGATCACGGTCTGGCGGGGATCGGACGCGGCGACCAACGACACGCAAAGACCCGCACAGACCGTGGCACCCCCTGGATTCTCGTCTGCCTACACGCCCCGGCGATGGTCAACCCTCCCCTCGATCCCCTCCCGATCTTCGGGAGGGGACGTTCACGCTGCCGGCGCGGCGGAAGACCCATGCTTGAATCTGGGCGAGAGGACCCACGGCGGGGTGGGGCGCCAGCCGCCGAGGAACCCCCGCAGGGGGTCAGGTGTTCAAACGTGTACTGGTTTGGCTGGTCAAACGTTCGACCTATGGAGGGTTGATTGAGATGATGCACACCACACACGAAAACGACACGCGGTTCAACACCCTGATGAAGGAAACCTACAAGTTGGTCTTCAACATGGCGTACCGCCTGTCGGGCAACCGTTCGGATGCCGAGGACCTGACTCAGGAGGCGTTCTACCGCGCCTACCGGTCGTTCCCGGACTATCAGGGCGACCGGCCGTTCGAGAACTGGATCTTCCGCATCCTCTCCCGCCTGTTCCTCGACATGCTGCGCTCGCGCAAGCGCCGCGTTCAGGCCGTCTCGCTGGATTCGCCCTTGGGCATGTCGCTCGGCGAGGACTCGATCCAGCTGGAACTCCCCGACCGGACCCCCAACCCCGAAGAGCGGCTGATGGACAGCGCCATCGGCGAGCGGTTGAGCGCCGTGCTCGCCACGCTCTCGCCCGAGCAACGCATGCTGGTCACGCTGGCCGATGTCGAAGGGCTCCCCTACTCGGAAATCGCGATCATGCTCGGCAAGCCCGTGGGCACCATCCGCTCGCGCCTGCATCGCACCCGACTCCTCATCCGCAAGCGTCTCCAAGCGATCGAAGCGGCGGACGCGCCTTCGCCGATGAGCCTGGACCTTCGGCCGTGCGGGGCGTAATCGGGAGGGAGGTTCGGTTTGGTTCGGTTTGGTTCGGTGTAGTTCGGTGGTTCGGTGGTGTTCGGTGGTGTTCGGTGGTGTTCGGTTTTGTTCGGTTGGGTTCGGATAGTTTCGGATAACTTGGCGACCACCTGCCGACCACTT
>JACFNW010000061.1 GCA_019454665.1 Fimbriimonadaceae bacterium
CTGCGGACCGAGCAAGGCCACGCCGAGGAGCAGAGCTGTCCAATCAACCATTCCCGCCACCACCAGGACCTTCTTCCAAGCTCTGGTCCTCTGTCAGGAGTGCGGCGGTGTGAATCGGCCCCAACGCCAGCAAGATGCTCAATTGCAGGAACTGCTCCATGAGCAGAGTATGCCGCCCGCCCATCGCATTGTGTCAATACCTGCATCTCACAATTCTCTAAGGAGTCATTCGATCGAAACAGAGGGGCTTGGAAGGAACGATGCTCCCGGCCCATGCTGCGCCCGGTTGTTTCAGACGCTGCTTGACCCTTGGCCGAACATCAGTCCTCGGTTTCCGGGCGGCGCCCGACATTCGGCCTCCGAGGTCGCGGCGGGCAAGCCCAGCGTCATGGTCTAAACTCGGCCATGCCAAACGCCCCGGACCGAGCCAGCTACGACGTCGTCGTTGTCGGGAGCGGACACAACGGCTTGGTCGCCGCCGCGTACCTGGCCAAGGCCGGCAAGTCGGTGCTGGTCCTGGAGCGCAACGCAACCCTGGGAGGGGCGACGGCATCGAAGAAGGTGTTTCCCGACTACGACGCCTACCTCTCCAGCTATTCGTACCTCGTGTCCCTGTTCCCGAAGAAGATCGCCGACGACCTGACTCTGCGCTTCGAGACCAGGCAACGCCGGACGGCCTCGTTCACGCCCTATCACGCCTCGGACGGATCGCCCAGGGGGTTGGTCATCTCGAACGTGGACGAGGAGCGCTCGCGCGAGTCGCTGCGCAGTCTGGCCGGAGACCAACAGTGGGCCGACTACCAGAAACTGATGGAATTGGAGTTGGCGCTTGCCGCCCACGTTTGGCCCACGATGCTGCAACCCCTTCGCTCGAAGCGGGACTTTGAAGCCGACATGAAGACCGAAGCCGAGCGCGAAGCGTGGCGGGCGTTCGTGGAGGAACCGTTGGGCCGCGTCATCGAGCGGTACGCCCACCACGATGTGTTGCGCGGGCTGCTCATGACCGACGGCAAGATCGGCGTGTTCACCGAGCCCCACGACCCCAGCCTGCTCCAGAATCGGTGCTTCCTCTACCACGTTGTGGGCGGCGGCGACGGCGAGTGGCGCGTCCCGGTGGGGGGCATGCGTTCCCTCGTCAACGCCTTGGTGCTTGCCGGTCGAGGCTCGGGCGTCGAATTCCTGACCTCGGCGGAGGTCAAGCGGGTGGACTTGGGTCCGGCGAGGCATACGGTCGCCTTCGAGAACGCAGAGGGCGAAGAGACCCTGGTCGAAGCCGAGCACGTGCTGGTCAATGCGGGACCCAAGACGTTCGCCCGCATCTTCGGGGGCGAGTGGCATCCCGAATCCAAGGACGAGGGGTCGGTGATCAAGATCAACATGCTCCTGAAGCGACTGCCGAAGGTCCTTGCCCAAGGGGTCTCGTCGGAAGAGGCGTTCGCGGGATCGTTCCACATTGACGAGGGGTACGCCCAGATGCAACGCTCCTACGAGACGGCCCGTGGCGGAGTCATCCCCAACCCGCCTCCCGGCGAGATGTATTGCCACACGCTGACCGACCCCTCCATCCTCGGCGACGACCTCCGCGCCAAGGGGTTTCACACGCTCACCTTGTTCGGCCTCGACATGCCCTACCGTCTGTTTGCGGAAGACCACGACGCCCGGCGCGACCAGGTCATGGACCTCTATCTCGACGGGCTCGACCGAGTGTGCGAGGGCTCGTTCCGCGAGTGTCTGGCCCTGGACCGCGACGGACGCCCGTGCATCGAGATCAAGACCCCTCAAGACCTCGAACAGGAGATTGATTTGGACCAGGGCAACATCTTCCACAACGCGCCGTCTTGGTTCTATGCGGAGTCGGACGAAGAGGCGGGGAGTTGGGGCGTGGATACGGTCCACCGGCGGGTCTATCGGGCGGGTTCATCGGCCCAAAGGGGCGGGGCCGTGAGCGGAATTCCGGGCCACAACGCGGCGATGCGCGTTCTCGGTCGAGAATGACTGACGACAAAGGTCGAGGATTCCCCATCCGCCGCCGTCATCCGACATAATCCAAACAGCATGCGACCCACCGACGTCGGCGATCCGAACTACTACCACCGAGTGGTGGATTGCCAGTGGGCGTGCCCGGCGCACACCAACGTGCCCGAGTACATCCGACTCATCGCCCAGGGCCAGTTCACCGAGGCCTACTTGCTCAACCGCGAGTCCAACGTGTTCCCCGGCATCCTGGGGCGCACGTGCGACCGGCCGTGCGAACCCGCGTGCCGCCGCACCCGAGTGGATGGCAAGCCCGTGGCCATTTGCCGACTCAAGCGCGTGGCCGCCGACCACAAGGGCGACATCGCCGAGCGGCTGCCCAAGGCGCCCGCCCAAAAGAACGGCAAGCGCATCGCCCTGATCGGCGCGGGTCCGGCTTCGCTCACCGTGGCGAACGACCTCGCTCCGCTCGGGTACGAGTGCACCATCTTTGAGGCCGGTCCCCGTCCGGGTGGCCTGATGCGCATCAACATCCCCGCCTTTCGGCTGCCCGAGCACGTGCTGGACGAAGAGATCGGCTACGTTCTGGACATGGGGGTGGACCTGCGCCCCAACACGCCCGTGACGAGCCTGAAAGCGCTGCTCGACGAGGGCGGCTACGATGCCGTGTTCGTGGGCAGCGGCGCGCCGAAAGGCAAGGAGCTCGAACTCCCCGGTCGCCACGACACCGATCAGATCTTCATCGGCATCGAATGGCTGGCCTCGATCCACTTCGGCCACATCGAAACCGTGGGCGAGCGTGTTCTCATCATCGGCGTCGGCAACACGGCCATGGACTGCTGCCGCTCAGCCAAGCGCATCGGCGCGAAGGACGTGAAGGTCGTCGCCCGCAAGACACGCAAGTACTTCAAGGCGTCGCCGTGGGAACTGGAGGACGCCGAGGAAGAGCAGGTCGAAATCCTGGAGAACCTCTCGCCGGTCCAGTTCGTGCTGGAGAACGGCAAACTGGTCGGCATGGAGTTCGACAAGTTCGTCTCCACCGAGGTGGATGGCAAGCTCGTCCAGGAGCCCGCCGGACGCGTGACCATCCCGTGCGACACGGTGATCCTCGCCATCGGCCAGGAGAACGCCTTCCCTTGGATCGAGCGCGAGATCGGCATCGAGTTCGACAAGTGGGACGTGCCCGTGGTGGACAAGACGACGTTCATGTCCACACGCGAGGGCGTGTTCTTCGGGGGCGATGCCGCCTTCGGCCCCGCCAACATCATCTGGGCGGTCGAGCACGGGCACCAAGCCGCCATCTCGATTGACCGCTATTGCCAGGGCAAGCCGCTCGACGAACGTCCCCCGATGGGCATGACGCTTGCCAGCACCAAGATGGGCCTACACGAATGGTCGTACAGCAACACCTACGACCCGCGCGCCCGCCAGAAGATGAAGCACGTGGATCTGCCGGTCCGCTTCACGAACATGACCGTGGAGGTCGAGGAAGGCTTCACCGAGGAGCAGACCCGCGCCGAAGTCGAGCGCTGCCTGAACTGCGACATCCAGACGCACTTCACCGACAAGCTGTGCATCGAGTGCGACGCGTGCATTGACATCTGCCCGACCGACTGCCTGACCATCGCCCCGTTGGTGGGAGAGGGCGTGGGCGAGTTGACCGCGCCGCGTTTGGAGCCGCACCAGCCGTTGTTCGTTTCAGGCGGGTTGAAGCAGACGGGCCGCGTGATGGTGAAGGACGAGAACCTGTGCCTTCACTGCGGGCTTTGCGCCGAGCGCTGCCCGACGTATGCGTGGGACATGCGGAAGTTCGCCTTGCACCAGCCGTACGCCGGCCGCCCCGCGCCGCTGCACACGCTGCGCGTGCTTCAGGAGGCGTGAGCGCCCGAGAGCAAGGTTTGCGCGGGTCCTTGGACACATTGGGCGCACAAAAGGCAAACCGTGGCCTATACTCGCGCGTACCAAACGGGACAACCGTTGGAGGACATGATCTTGATCAAACGTTCGCTCGCTCTCGTTTCTCTCCTCGCGCTCGCCAGTGTGGCGGCGCTCGCCCAAGACACCGCGTCGCTCGCTTGGAAGCCCAAGGCCGGCAACACCCTGAAGTTCAAACTGCAGGTGAAAGCCAGCATGGAGGGACAGGAATTCGCGTTCGGCACCACCATCACCCAGAAGATCCTGGAAGTCCGGCAGAACGGCGAAACCGTCGTCGAAGGCAAGCAAAGCAACTTCACCCTCTCGATCGCCGGCGAAGACATGTCGGCGATGATGGGCGACATGTCCATGACCGAAACCAGCACGATGGACCGATTCGGCAACGTGCTGAGCCGCAAGTCGGACGCTCCCGCCGAGATGGACAACGCCCGACTCGACCAGGCCATCCTGTTCATCTTCCCGCAGAAGGCCGACCTCAGGGTCGGTGAGACGTGGACCCGTTCGGTCAAGGCCGACGCTTCGAAAGGCCAGCGTGCGGCCGAGGCCACGTTCAAGTTCGAAGGCACCGAGACCGTGAACGGCATCAAGTCGCACAAGGTCACCTACACGTTCGCCGAAACCGAAGGCACCGCCGCCATGAAGGTGGATGCGGTCATCTACATCGCCGCCGAGGATGGCGAGCTGGTCAAGGCCGAGTACAAGATGAAGAACCTCGAACTCGGACCGGGCGCTCCCCCTTCCGACGCCACGGCGACCATCGTCCGCCAGTAACTCTGGCCCAGCCGCAAAAACGAAACGGGGCGCGTCCTTGAAGGGCGCGCCCCGATTGCTTGGTCGAGCGGCGGGCTTTACGCTCGCGGCTCGGCGACCACTCCGGGGATGCCGTTGAGGTCGTAGGGCAGGTTGTAGACGCGCACGTCGGATCCGCCGCCGTAGTACAGGTCGGGCGCCGTCGCGTCAATCTTGGCGTTCTTGTTGTAGAACCGCACGTGGCTGTCGGCGAAGTTGATGTTCAAGCCGCCGTTGTGCCTTGCGAAGCCCGCGAAGTTCGTTCGATCGAACGGTCCGGGCGGGACGGGATAGCCCTCCGGCACGGGGCCGCCGGCCTTGAAGTACTTGGCGTCGTAGAACATGGTCGTCCGGCTGGGCTCGGGGATTTCGCCCTCGCCGCGCACGGGGTCGGCCGCGAACAGGTTCGGCGCGATCGCCGGATCCTCGAAAAGGGCGAAATTGAACGCATGGCTGGCCCGAACCACTTGACCGGCGGGTTGCAGTCCGAGGCCGTTCAAGACCGTCTTCCACGGGATGGCATCCGGCTCGGACGGGTCCAAGAAAATGTCGTAGCTCTTGGTGTAGGGCATGATGGCGTCGAACGCCGCATAGACGCGGGCGTTGGTCGCCGGGACGACGACGCCGAGCGGATGGTCGAGCGAGTAGGCGCTCTGGGGATACATGCCGTCGTAGTCGTTGACATACATGAGGATGGCCGTCGCGTTCTGCCGCAGGTTGCTGGCGTCGGTGACTTTCTTGGCCGCCTGTTTGGCCTGGGCGTAGACTGGAAAGAGCATCGCGGCCAGGATCGCGATGATCGCAATGACCACAAGCAATTCGATGAGGGTGAAACCACGTTGTCGCATCTGATCTCCGTGCCTCGGCTGTCGGATCGAGCCATCGGCTGAGGTTTGCTGATGATACAGCATCCCGTTCACGTTTCTTTCACTTTTCGCAACGGCCCGGTCGCGATGGGCTCCTGATGCCACAATCTGGCTCGCTCATGAGATTCCAAACACCCCGAGGCACCCACGACATGCTCCCTTCGCAGGCGCATGCGTGGCATTGGGTCGAGTCGAGTTTCTCCAAGCTGGCCCGGACCTACGGCTACTCCGAAATCCGGACCCCGATGTTCGAGGACATCGAACTGTTCATCCGCACGTCCGGCGAAACGAGCGACGTGGTCTCGAAGGAGATGTACGAGTTCGTGGACCGAGGCGGCCGACGCCTGAGCCTGAAGCCCGAGGGCACGGCCCCAGCGATGCGCAGCTACGTCGAGCACAGCCTCGGCGCGGCGGGCGGCGTCACGCGCCTCTACTACGTCACGCCGGTCTTCCGCTACAATCGCCCCGCCAAAGGGCGCTATCGCCAGCACCACCAAACCGGCCTCGAACTCATTGGCAGCCCCGCGCCCGAAGCCGATGCCGAGATCATCGAGATGACCGTCCGGCACTTTCAAGCGCTTGGCCTGAGGGACCTCGAGGTTCAACTGAACTCGATCGGCCGCGAGGCTTGCCGATTGGCGTACCGCGAGGCCGTCCTGAACCACATGGCGTCGTACCTGGCCGACCAATCCGAGGAGTTCCAAGCGACGGCCCAGAAGAACCCGCTGCGGCTGCTCGACACCAAGGACCCCGAGACGCGGGCCGCTCTCGAGGGGCTTCCCCCGATCACCGACTACCTAGAACCCGAGAGCAAGGCGCGTCTTGAAGCCATCGAGCGGTTGCTGGCAGAAGCCGGGATTCCCTATCGCATCTCGCCCGACGTGGTGCGTGGCCTGGACTATTACACCGAGACCGTGTTCGAGATCACGTCTGGCGACCTTGGGGCGCAGAACTCGCTGTGTGGCGGCGGGCGCTACGACAACCTGATCAAGGACATCGGGGGACCCCCGACCCCCAGCGTAGGCGTGGGCATGGGCATCGAGCGAGCGCTTCTGGTGCTGACCGAACTGGGGCTCGTCCCGAGTGCGGAGCCGCCCATGGCGTTTGCGGTATCCGGCGTGCCCGAAGCCTCGGCAAGCGTGCGATCTCTCGCCCGCGAGGTCCGAGCCAAGGGCATGGCCTGCCTTTGGGACGTGGAAGGCAAGGCGATCAAGGCGCAGATGAAGCAGGTGGACCGGTCCAAGGTGCGTTTCGCGCTCATCGTCGGCTCGGACGAGTTGGCCGCGGGTACGGTGTCCATCCGCGAGATGGCGACCGGCGAGCAGGTGGTCGTTCCGGCATCGGAGGTGGCGGCGTGGCTCGACGCGCGGCGCTGATCCTTCTCGCTGCGGCTGGCGTCGCGCATGCGCAGGTGCCCGACGTGGTCATCCGCGCCGACGCCCGGCTTTCGTACGTTCTAGCGGACGACGGGCGTCCCGTCGTCCGCTGGTACGACCCGCTGGGGCGCGGGTCTTGGGCGGGGCTGTCGTTCAGGCTGGAACCAGGCCTGCGCGCGATGGTCGTTCAACGCATCCAGCGCATCCCCGGCAACGCCGACGACGACCCGCTGGAGAACTACTACGTCGAGAACCCCGGCGCCTGGCGCGTGGGCAAGCAACCCCTCCCGTTCGGCGCCGAGACCGTGTTTCGCGATTCCGTGTTGGGCGCGCGGTTGGAGACGCAATTGGCTTTAGGTGGCTTGCCGGCCACGGTGATTCTTTGCGACGAGGGGCTCAACCGTCCGCGCGGCTTCGGCGTGCGGATCGGCACCGATTGGCTGCGCCTGAGCGCGGTGAGCGGCGACCACTTCGCTCAAAGCGCAGGGTCGCTCGGCTTGTTCCGTGACCTGCAGGACGCGCCCAAACAGGGCTCGGGATATCGGACGGTCGTCGGGCTCGACATGACCCGCTCGTGGGGCGAGTGGGTGGTGGTGGGCGAAGTCGTGGCCTTCCGCAACGGGCACGGGCAAGACGACCCCGACCGCTTGGTGTGGGACGTCTCGGCCGGAACGCCGCCCACTTCTCGACTTGGATTCAAAGCAGGCTACACGGCAGACTCGGCGGTACGGGGCGGACGCCTCAGGCTCGAGGGATCGGTGCCGATGGGCAAGAGCGTGTGGCTGGAACCCATGGTGCGGTTCAGAGACGGCACGTTCCACGACTTGACGGTGAGCATGAGGTTGAAGCTCTAGCGCCATGCGGTTCGCGTTCCCTGCTGTCGCTGCGGTCGGAGCGGTCGTCTTGGCGATGGCCGGCATGATCCTGCCTGCGGCGGCCTGCGCGGGGGCAGCCGTCATCGGGATGCTCTTGGCTTCGGCCGCGGGTGTGCGCAAGCGGCGGGCCGCGATGTCCTACGACGAACTCAGCGGCGACGCGAGAACGCTGGTGCGCCCGCTCGTCCGCCTGAACCGCGAGATCGAAGAACTCGTGGACGCCAACCCATCGTCCCCCGAAATCAAGGTGATCGGCAGCGAAGCCGTCGCCGAGTCGCGCAGGATGCTCGAACACGCCACGCGGCTGTTGCAGGCCCGTTCCGAACTCAAGCGAGCCGTCGAATCCCAACGCGAACTGCGCCGCAACTTCGGCGACAAGGCCGACCAACTGCCCGACCGATCCAGCGAGGCCGTGGACGCCATCGCCAAGATCGAGGCGGCGATCCAGGGCGCGCAGATGAGCCTCACCGACATGAAGACGCGCCTAACGCTCGCCGCGGCGGGCACCCAGGAGTTCGATCACGAGGGCTTTCGCGAGTCGCTGGCCAACCTGCGCGCCCTGGACGCCTCGCTTGACGAGGCCGAAGAGATGACGCTGGGGCGATTGGAAGGCTGACGCCGACGATTAGGTAACCTGATCACTCGCCATGGTTGGTTCGATTCCCTTGATTTCGCGCGTCGCCGCCCTGTACGAGTTGGTCAACGCCTCGCTCGAGCCGACCCTCGCCCACCACGGCATCACGTCGTCCACGTTCCAACTGCTTTCGGCGGTTCAGGCCGCGGGAGACGGCCAGACGCAGCGCCAAATCGCCGACCGGTTGGGCATCGCGCCCGCTTCGCTCAGCGAAGCGTTGACGTCGGCGGAGAAGGCGGGCTTGGTGGAGCGCAAGCCCTCGGCAAGCGACAAGCGGGCGCGTGTGCTGTCGCTCACCAAGCGGGGCCGACAGGTCCTCGAAGCCGCCGTCGAGGCTTTGGGCGAGATCGAGCGCCAGGCCGCCCAAGACCTCAGCCGACTGGAGCAAGACGACCTCGAACGCACGCTCCAACGCATGATCGCCAACCTCGCCGGGTAACGGAGCGCCCTCCTAAGCCACTCGCTGAGCAGCGAAACCTAGCCCGACGCTCGATTCTTCTCGCGTGGAGGGGCGCCCGAAGGGGCACGGTCTGCCGGGCAGGGGCGTTCTCGGGGTGCGCAGAGTGGTCGTGCCCGGTCAGACCGTGGCACCCCGAGTTCGAGGTTTTGTGTTGCCTGATGAGTGG
>JACFNW010000062.1:0-2543 GCA_019454665.1 Fimbriimonadaceae bacterium
ACCTGTTCATCAGAAGTGTTCTGACGGTCCCACCAGGCTATTCGGAATCTGGCCCCCTGAAGGTACTCGATTCGGTTCTTGAGCTGTCGGGCTTGCTCATCGCAGGTCAGCCCCATGCGTTCGTACCACCGAGACACCATGGCTACCGCTGCGGCCGCGTGGACAATGAGGGCCTTGCGATCAAGGGCGCCGATGTGTGGATTAGCTTCAAGAGTCTCGATTGCGCGCTCTGCGAGCTCCATGCCCGCGAACGCCTCGGCCAACGCCCTCCAGTCCTCGTCGCTGTACCTCTTGGCGCGACGAACCGCGATGAACGTTGCCGGCGTTTCCTCGGCCAGACGCCCGAGCTCGTCGTTCAAGACGCCGTCGAGACCGTAGTAACTCGCCTTGGAATGCAGCGCATTGCCCTGGCACATGAGCGACTTGATGCGACAAGTCCACTCGGGTGTGCGCTCGTGCTTGTCGTCCAAGACTTCGAGAACCCGCTCGCACCAGGCACGCAACGCTTCTTCCACGAGTGGGCGTTGTGGGCGCTCGGAGGGTCGCGGCGTCGCGGGAACCGTTGCCTTTGCAAGCTCGGCAGCTTGCGGTCTTTCTTCCGTCTGGGACTGCTCGGGGGCAGGCGGTTCCGCGGTGGGTTCGGGCTCCAGGGTGACAACGCTCGAGGGCGCCTCCTCGGCTGGAACCTCGACGCTGAGATCAACAGCCGGCTCGAGGACTTCGAGGGGGAGTACGGTCGCAGACTCGTTCGGCTGTTGCACGGGATCGGCGGGCGCCGCGCTTTCCTCGATGCTTGTGGCTTCGAGCAACTCCCACATGCCGAGCCATGCGCGTGCCTGGTCTAGGTCGGACCGCTCGACGGCGTGTTTGAGGTGGCGTTGGGCGTAACTGCGGGCTTCGGCTAGCGGGGTTGGGCTCATCGTGGATTCGTCCTTTGAACAGTTCAGCTCAGCTGGGAACTGTTTCGTGACAAATCAAGCGAGTCCTTCAAGACTTGACGGAGAGTTTCGACGACAGTATCCTCTGCGCCAGCGCCCGTCGCTCCCGGGAATTGGCCCACAGCGTGTTGTGGTTGCGCGGTTCCACGAGCATCCGCACGGGCGCACCGTCCAAACTCCCTTCGATCGAGACCCATCCGCCCAAGCCGAGCAGCGAGTGGATGTTGGGGCGTAACCTGACCCGCTCCACAGCGGCCCAAGGCAGTTCCACCTGAAGACTGTCGCCTGCGAAGCGCAGTCCTTCCCGACCCAACACCAGAAAGCCAACGTCTTCGTGAGGATCGAGGCCGCTGCGGTAGGCAGGGCGGGCAAAGCCGACGAAGTCGCCCCCCGAAGCGGACAAGCCGACCCGCGCGGATAGCTCCGTACGCATCGCCTGATTGCCGTACAAGCCTAGCGCGTTCACGGCGAGCCAGCCCACCGCGAACGAGCCCACCAGGAGCCACAAGCCGAGCCCCAACGGGTCTCCGGTGAGCAGGATCAACACCAATCCCGCCGCAAACCCCGGCAAGAACAGGAGCGTCGGCACCACATTGCCCATCCATTGGCGCTGTCGGGTCCAAACCTTGCCGGGCACGATGGCATGATACACTCCGGCCAGGTGATCAGGATTCAGACCGTACTGCCCGGGGCCTCTCGACTGACGCCATTGGTGCAGGCGTTCGCGACCGGCGGCGGCGGCGTGCTCACCGCGGTCGGGGATGGCAGGTTGCCCTACATCCGCGCGCTGTTCGAAGACGACGAACTGGACGCGATGTCGCTCGGCATGTTGGTGTCCGATTGTCTTGCTTTGGCCTGCGACCGTCAACCCGCGCAGACGCCGAGGAATCTGCTGCGCGAGTCCGTGGCCAATGTGGCGCGGTCCCTGAGTTCGCAGAACGTGTTCAAGCCTGTAGCCGAATTCGCGGGCACGCACCGCGTGCTCGCGGACGCGATTGACGAACTTTGGGCACACGGGTGGCAGCCCGACGAACTGGAGGAAGCCTGTCGCGGGCAGCGTTGGGAGAGCCGGGTGGATTCGGTGGCTGAAGTCATGCGGGCGGTCGAGGACATCCTGGGTCCGCTGAACCTCGAGTCCAACGGCATTCGCGTGCGTTCGCTCTTGGATGGCGAGACCTCGGCCAACCTGCCCTTCGATCGTGTGTTGGTGCTCGGCGCCCACGAAGCCGAACCGCACCACGTCGAGTTCTTCCGATGGCTCGATGCCCAAGGGGTCTCTGTGGAGTTGGTCGCAGAGGGCCACCCGACGAACGACGCCATGTTCGAAGGGACGCGCCGCCTCGCCCAACGACTGGGCATCGCGGCCGATTCGCCCGAGGGTTCGCCGTTCGCGCGCTCCCTCTTTGGCGAAGGAACCGGTCCTGACGACCGCGAGGTGGTGCTGGCCACCTGTGCCGACCCGTTGGCCGAGTGCGAATGGGCCCTGAGAGACATCGTTCGGCGCGAGCGAGAGGGCATCCCCCTGAGCAGCCAGGGCATCCTCGCCCGTTCGTTGGAGAGCTACGGACCAATGCTGCGGGTGGCGGCTGCGCGGCTGGGCGTGCC
>JACFNW010000062.1:2553-7664 GCA_019454665.1 Fimbriimonadaceae bacterium
CCATCTCGCCATGCGCGTCCCTTTGCTGGACAACGCTTTCGCCCGCCTGACTTTGGGATGCCTCCGATTCTGCGTGACGGGCGCGCTTCGGGACATCGAGCCCCTGATCCAAAGCAGCTACCTCGGCCTCGATCGTAAGAATCGTGCGACGCTGCGAGAAGCGGTTCGACAGCATCAAGGGCGCGACCGTCTTTGGGCCGAGCTCGAGTCCTTGCCGCAGACGATCCCGGAACTCGCGTGGGTGGGTCGGATGGTCGCGCTCCGGCGGGCGTTCGCCCCGCAATTGCTCGGCTTGGCTGCCTGGTCTCGTCACTTGACGGATTGGATCGGCGAAATGCCGTGGCACGAGCAGTCGCTGTTCGGATCGGGGCAGACCCAAGAGCGAGACAAGCGGGCCCAGAACGCCATGCAACGAGCCTTGGCTCAAGCCGCAACGATCCGCGTGGCGACCGACGACGCCCCGATCACGCTCGATGGGTTCGTCGCCTGTTGCGCCCGCGCGTGGCAAGAAGCCGAAACGACGTTGCCCTCCATGCGCGACGGCGTCTTCGTGGTGTCACGAGAGGCCGATCTGCCAGACGTTGACCACCTGGCGGTGCTTGGCGTTTTGGAGGGGGAGTTTCCCCGTCGTCGGCAGGAGAGCGCGATCTTCGACGACGAGGTCAGAACCGCGCTGGCGGTCGCACGCCCGGACCGCATTCCGCTGCCGCTCTCGACGGAGCAGGCGTCGCAGGAGCGGGACGAGTTCTATCGCGTGTGCGTTGCCCCTGGCAAATCGCTGTGGCTCAGCTACCCTCTGACCGGCGAAGACCGGGACAACATCGCGGCCTTCTACCTTTCAGAAGTCGAACGGGTCGCACCCGGGGCGATCAAGCGCGACTTTCCGAGAACCGGATTGGTGCCGCCCTTGGACGAGTGTCGAATCCCCGCAGATGCGGAATTGGCGCGAGCGCTGGCGATGGAGGGGCACAAGCCCTCCCCGCCTTCCCTGGAGTCCATCGAGGCGCGTCTCGCCGTTCGCCGCGACCCGGCCAAGGGCGTCTCGCCCGCGGAGCTGGCCGATGCCCGAGCCTGTCCGTTCGTTTGGTTCGCCCGCCACCGGACCCCGATCCGCCAGCCGGGCATCCGAGAGGGATGGAGGA
This sequence comes from Fimbriimonadaceae bacterium, assembly GCA_019454665.1. Classification (GTDB taxonomy): domain Bacteria; phylum Armatimonadota; class Fimbriimonadia; order Fimbriimonadales; family Fimbriimonadaceae; genus UBA2387. The sequence goes on from JACFNW010000062.1 coordinate 3,696, forward strand.
GGCTGCGGCGCATCCCGGTTCGAGCCCGATTGGCGCTCCAAACCGACGAGCAGGCCGCGATCAGCTCCATGGAGCAAGCTCTGGCCGAACTGGTCGAGCAAAGCCGCCCCTACCTGGAGCCGTTCGAGGCGCGTATGCTCGAGATCGGAGGCCGCCGACTGATCCGGGACTGGACCCTCCGCGAGTTCGCTGCCCGCGCCCTTTGGGGCCGGGACGAGGACGCCGTACGGTCGGAAGCTCCGCTGGGCGAGGAGCCCTTCAGGGAAACCCTGACCAAAGCCGACTTGGACGTTCGGCTGGTCGGCCATGTGCCCGCGCTCTCGAAGAAGAACGGGCGGTGGTGCGTGCATCTGGTCGAGAGCAGAAACCTCGGAACGCCTGCCAACCGAAGGGAGTTGGAGCCGGATGCCCTGCTGCTCGTCGGTTTGCTGGCGGTCGCCACCCCAGGCGCACGACACACTCTCGAAATCGAGACGCTGTCGGGGCGTCGCTGGCTGTACGTGATGGGCGAAATGGACTTCCGGGAGGACCCGGAACGCAACCTGTTCGTCGTCCACTACCCCGATTACCGCGCCTTCTGCGAAGAGGTCGTCCGCCACTTGTCGCAGGCCGCAGACCGCGTGTCCAACGCCGAGATCGTTCCCACACCGGGGTCGGTATGCCGATCGTGCACCTATGGCGAGTGGTGCCGAATGCACCTGGAATACGGTGAAGTCGCTGCCATGGGATCTTCGAGGGAGGACGACGATGGCTGAAGGAATCGCTCTCGACAAGGATCAGGCGGCGGTCGTGGCGAGCGACTCCCGAGCCATGGTGGTCAGCGCGGCTGCGGGAGCGGGGAAGACGCGGGTCCTCACCGAGCGTTACCTGTCGCAAGTTCGCAAGGGCGTGCCGCCGGATCGGATCCTCACGATCACGTTCACGCGAAAGGCCGCCGCCGAGATGAAGCAACGGATCGTCGCGCGGCTGCGCGATGAGGGGCTGATGGCCGAAGCCCAGGTGGCCGAGACCGGCCCGATCCAAACGATCCACTCGTTCTGCGAACGAACCCTCCGCGAAAACGCCGTCGAAGCGGGATTGGACCCGGAGTTCGACATCGCGGCCGATGGCGAGGGCGCGCAGTTCGCCCGCGAGGCGGTTCGCAACACCCTGACCTGGCTCCTCGACGAGTCTCCCGACGCTCATTGGCTGGTGGAGCGCATGGCCGAGGCGCGCGGGAGCGAACGCCTCGAGGTTTACGAAGCGCTGCTCGCGGTGGTCGCGGGTCTCGTGGAGTCGCTGCGGTCGAAGGGGTTGGATGTGGACGAGGTCGAGCGTGTCCATGCCGATCCCGAGGGCCTGCAAGTGCTTTGGGAGAGCGTTGCATTGGATTCGCTCCATCCCGCCTGGCGCGAGAGGTTCGACGAGCTCGATCCCACGATGCCCTTTCGACAGCGGGTGCTCGAAGCCGTCAAGCTTCGGCTCGAGGGAGTTCCCCGAGTCTCCTGGCCCCGAGCCCAGGGAGACGTTGCCCAAGCCGCCCAAGAGTCGTGCGCCCTTGCGAAGCTGGCCGTCGAGGCCTGGCGGGCCTTGGACGCGCAGATGCAGCGCTCCCAGGAACTCGACTTCGCGGCCCTCGAGCTGCGTGCGATCCGATTGCTGGAAACCTCCCAGGAAGCGCGTCGAAAGCTGGGCGAACGCTACCGATGCGTCCTGGTGGACGAAGCGCAGGACATGAATCCCCTGCAACACCGGTTGGTCCGCTCCCTCGATCCCGAGTCGCTCATGCTGGTGGGCGACACACAACAGTCCATTTACGGCTTTCGGTACGCCGAGCCGCAGCTCTTCGAGGCGCTTCAGGACGAGTTGCAGGCACACCGGCTGGCCACCAACTATCGGTCGCGGGAGGGCATCTTGGCGTTTGTGGACGAGGTGTTCAAGCAGATTCAGCAGCCGGGCTATGTCCCGATGTGGCGCTCGAACGGGGACCCCCTGGCCCAGCCGCCGCCATACCACGGAGTCGAGTTCTGGCGAACCAAGGCGTTCGATCCGGCCCAAACGGCCAAGTGGGTGGCCGAGTTGGTCGGCGAAGGTTTGACCCCCGCGGACATCGCCGTTTTGACGCACACCAACCGCGAGTGCGCGGCGATCGAGACGGCGCTCAAAGACATCGCCATGCCCTGTCAGGTCATCGGCGGTGCCGAGCAGTTCTATGCGCGGCTGGAGGTTCGAGATCTGGCCAACGCGATGCGCATCTTGGCCGACCCATACGACGACTTCGCCATGGTTGCCGTCCTGCGGGGTCCGGCGGTCGAGCTCTCGATGGACTCGATCGCGCTGCTGGCGATGAAGGGCGAGGTGTTCGAAGCCCTGGAGGAGTTCGAGCCGCCCGTCCCCGAAGACAACGACCGGATCCGGGAGTTCCTCGGATGGTACGAGCCGCTCCGCTCGCACGCCGACCGTCTGCCGGCTTGGGAGGCCCTCAGCGAGTTTCTCGCACGGAGCCCCTATCTGGTGCGGCTCGCCAACCGAGCCGGGTGGCGGCAGGCTCTGATGAACACGCGCAAACTGGTGGCCATCGCTTCGCGCGAGGCGCACCTTGGTCCATTGGAATTCGCGGAGAGGATTCGCGAGGTGCAGCGTATCTCGCACCGCGAAGGCAACGCGCCGATCTTCGACGAGCAGGCTCCCACGATCAAGATCATGACGATCCACAAGGCCAAAGGGCTGGAGTTCAAAGCCGTCGTGCTGCCCACGTTCTACCGCGAGCGGAAACAACCCCGTGACCTCGCCTTGCTGGAAGAGACGCGCGGCCTGATCGTCTCGAACCTCGACAGGCGTCCCGCCTACATGGCCGACTTCGTCAAGCAATCGCTCCTCGATCAGGAGGATGCGGAACGGAGGCGCGTGCTTTACGTGGCGATGACGCGCGCCAAGGAACGGCTTTGCTTCTGTGGCGACAGAGGCGCGAAGACGGGCACGTTGGCGCAGAAAGTCGTCTCAGCGATGACACCGCGCTCCAGTCATGGAGCCGAGACGAGTGGATTGCGCTTCCGGGACCCTTGACTTCGGGTGCAGGGCGATCGGGGTATTATTGCCTCCGTCCCCAGGTGGGGATGTAGCTCAGCTGGGAGAGCGCTTCCATGGCATGGAAGAGGCCACGGGTTCGAATCCCGTCATCTCCACCAAATCTCCCATTTTTCGTCCGCCCGCCGGCCGCTTCGTCCATCACAAGACGAACCTCCTCACCCGAACACAGGCGCTCCATCGTGTCCATCCATCTCGCCGGCCGCTCGGAATAGCACTTTCGTCCCTTGAGTGCCAATACGTCCTTGACACGAGCGTGCCGCGGGACTCAGAATAGCAGTCACTGCGCGAGAGTGCCAATCTCGCGATCAGGAGGACAAGCAACCACAGATGTCAGCACTCAAACCGCTCGGAGACAAGGTGGTCGTGAAGGTGATGGAGTCGGAGGCCAAGACGGCGTCCGGCATCTACCTGCCCGACACGGCCAAGAAGAAGCCCCAGGAGGGCGAGGTCGTCGCAGTCGGCAACGGCCGAATTCTCGACAACGGCGAGCGCAACGCCCTGACCGTCAAGGTCGGCGACCGCGTTCTGTTCAGCAAGTACGGAGGAAACGAAGTCACCGTTGACGGCCAGGATTTCACGATCTTGGACGAAGACCAGGTGTACGCGGTGATCGCGTGAGCCAACGGAAAAGGGAAGAAGGAGGAAGGAAAGAGGAAGTGACTTACCGTGGCCAGCGTGTGAGATCGGTGGATGAACTTCGGGTTCATCAGGCTGCCGTCGCTCTGGCCGTGGATGTTTACGGGGTCACCACTTGCTTTCCGCAGGAGGAGCGCTATGGCCTGATCAGTCAGATGCGGAGGGCAGCCGTTTCGATCGGCAGCAACCTCGCCGAAGGCTGGGGCCGTGGGAGTCGAGCCAATCTTGCGAACTTCACTCGACTCGCGCGGGGTTCAGCCTATG
>JACFNW010000062.1:7674-9025 GCA_019454665.1 Fimbriimonadaceae bacterium
CCATCGCCTCTCGACTCGGCTACCTAGAGACGCCAGAGGGCCTGACCTTGGACGCGCAGATCGCCGAAGTGGCGGCCCTGCTGACCGCGTTTCTTGAGTCAGTCGAGGCTTCTGGAGTCCAAGAGACCGTTAGCCGCTACGACGAGAGTTTCGATACACAACTCCATCTTCCTTCTTCCATCTTCCTCGATCCAAAGTCCACCGCACAAGGAGCAATCTAAACCATGCCAGCCAAGCAACTACTCTACGATGAAATCGCCCGAAGGGCGCTCGAACGCGGCGTCAACAAAGTCGCCGACGCCGTCAAAGTCACCCTCGGTCCCAAGGGCCGCAACGTCGTTCTCGACAAGAAGTGGGGAAGCCCCACCATCACCAAGGACGGCGTGACGGTCGCCAAGGAGATCGAACTCGAAGACCCCTACGAGAACCTCGGCGCACAGCTGTGCAAAGAGGTCGCCTCCAAGACCAACGATGTCGCGGGCGACGGAACGACCACCGCGACCGTCCTCGCTCAGGCCATCGTCAACGAAGGGCTGCGCTACGTCTCCGCCGGGGGCAACCCCATCGCGGTCAAGCGCGGCATTGACCGAGCCGTGGAAGCCGTGATCGCCGAGATCAAGAAGGTCTCCGAGCCGATCAAGGACAAGGAGCAGGTCGAATTCGTCGCCACCATCGCGGGCAACGACCCCGAGATCGGCAAGCACGTCGCCGAAGCTATGGACAAGGTCGGCAAGGACGGCGTCATCACGGTCGAAGAGTCGAAGGGCCGCGAGACCGCTCTGGAAGTGGTCGAGGGCATGCAGTTCGACCGGGGCTACATCTCGCCCTACTTCGTCACCGACCCCGAGCGCATGGAGGCCGTCCTTGAGAACGCGCTGATCCTCATCCACGAGAAGAAGATCACCAGCGCTCAAGACCTCCTGCCGTTCCTCGAAAAGGCCGCCCAGGCGCGACGACCCATCGTGATCATCGCCGAAGACCTGGAAGGCGATGCGCTCGCCACCGTGGTCCTCAACAAAATCCGCGGCGTGCTCCAGATCGTGGCGGTCAAAGCCCCCGGCTTCGGCGACCGCCGCAAGGCCATGCTGGAAGACATCGCGGTGCTGACCAACGGCCAGTTCATCAGCGAAGACCTCGGCACCAAGCTCGAAAACGTGGAGTTGACCATGCTCGGCACGGCCAAGAAGATCGTGATCACCAAGGAAGACACCACGATCATCGAAGGCGCGGGCTCGAAGGAAGCCGTCATGGGCCGCATCGAGCAGATCAAGAAGCAGATCGAGAACACCGACAGCAACTACGACCGCGAGAAGCTCCAGGAGCGCCTGGCCAAGCTCGCCGGCGGCGTCGC
>JACFNW010000063.1:0-2382 GCA_019454665.1 Fimbriimonadaceae bacterium
GCCGCGGCGATGGCCCGGCTGGTGCGGGGCTTTCCGTGCATCGTCAACCTGATCCCGTTCAACTACGTGGACACCGAGCAAGGCTTCAGCCGCCCGAGCGCCAACCGGATTCGGGCGTTCCGGGGCGTGTTGGAATCGGCGGGGGTCACGGTGACGCAGCGGGTCGAGCGCGGTCATGACATCGCGGCGGCCTGTGGCCAGTTGGCGGGCGAGCATGTGGGCCGGTTTGCCAAGCGCGGCGTGCCGGTCGGGGTGCGCTGAGGGGAGAGGCGTCGGCAGGTGGTCAGCAGGTGGTTTGCAGGTGGCTGGCGCCTAAGCAAGGAGCCTAGCAGCACACCCGTATCTTCGCGGACATTTTTGGGCGGCACTGCCGACAACATGGGGCCACTTGGCGGCAACTTGCCAAGGTTCGACGCTTACGCCTGCGGCACTAGGGCCGTGCGCGTACGGCGTTCGAGCACACGGGGCAAGAGGCGCGAGTGCTCGAAGCGCTCCAGCCGGGGGTCCGATTGGATCACGCCTAGCGCGGCCTCCCTTGCAATGGTAAGCAGGTGCGCGTCACGCCGCAGGTCGGCGATCTCGAAGCCCAGGTTTCCGCTCTGCTTCGTGCCCGCGATTTCGCCGGGGCCGCGAATCTCCATGTCCTTCCGCGCGATCTCGAAGCCGTCGTTCGTCGAAATCATCACGTTCAGCCGTTCGCGGGCGTCCTCGGTCGTGGCGTCGCCGATGAGGATGCAATACGATTGGTGGGCGTCGCGGCCCACGCGCCCGCGCAACTGGTGCAGCTGCGCCAGCCCGAATCGGTTGGCGTCTTCGATGACCATCACCGTCGCGTTCGGCACGTCCACGCCGACTTCGATGACCGTGGTGCTGACCAGGATGTCGAGTTGGCCGCGCCGGAACCGCTCCATCGTCTCCTCCTTCTCGGAGTTCTTCATCTGGCCGTGCAACATCCCCACGCGCAGGTCGGGGTAGGTGACCTTGGACAGCCGATAGTAAAGGTCTTCGGCGGCTTGCACGGTCAGCTTCTCGGATTCGCCGACCAGGGGGCAAACGAAGTAGGCCTGCTTGCCCGCTTCGAGGAACTCCCGGACCTTCTCGTACACGACCTCGCGCTCGCCGGGTTGCTTCCAGTGGGTAATAATGTCCTTTCGGCCCTTGGGCTTTTCGTCGAGAATGGACGTGTCCATATCGCCGTAGAGCGTCATCGAGAGCGTACGCGGGATGGGTGTGGCCGTCATGACGAGCACGTCGGGGTTGCCGTAGCCCTTCTCGTGAAGCGTGGCGCGCTGCAGCACGCCGAACCGGTGTTGCTCGTCCACCACGATCAGGCCGAGCTTTTGGAACTGGACGCTTTCTTGGATCAGGGCGTGGGTGCCGACGGCCACGCGGGCCTCGCCCGAAGCCACCCGGTCGCGTTGCTTGCGCTTCTGGGCGGCGGTCTGCTTGCCCACCAGCAGGGCGACTTCGATCCCCACGGGGTTGAAGTACTGCCTGAAGCAGGCGATGTGCTGTTCGGCGAGGATTTCGGTCGGCGCCATGATGGCGGCCTGGTAGCCGCAACGGACGGCGGCCAAGATCGCGGCTGCGGCGACAGCGGTCTTGCCCGAGCCCACGTCGCCTTGCAGCAACCGATTCATGGGGTGCGGTCGCTCCATGTCGCCCCAGATCTCCCCGATCACGCGCCGTTGGGCGTTGGTCAGGTCGAATGGGAGCATCTTGTGGACCTCGGCCCACAGGGGTCCCTCGTCGCCGGTTTCTTCGGCGTGCCGTTCCTCGAACAGCGTGCCCGACGTGCGCTCCTGGCCCGTCAGTTGGGAGATGGGGAAGGGGATGCCGATCTCGGCCTGAATCTCGGCCCGCCGCATGGCGAGCGCAAGTTGCGAGACGAGAAACTCCTCGAACACCAGACGGTCGCGGCCGGCCTTCGCTTCGCGTTCGTTTGCGGGGCGGTGGACTTGGCGGAGCGCCGACTTCAGACCGGGGAAGCCGTGCGCATCGCGAAGGGCTTTGGGAATGGGCTCCTGGACGAGGTCCACATAGGATTCGACCACGCGTTCGGCCGCCGATCGGACGAGCCGCTGGTCCACGCCTTCGGTCAGCTTGTACACGGGGAGCAGCCGCGCGAACGACTCGGCGTCCTCGTCTTCGTCCACGGGCTCCCATTCGGGCGAGTGGATCTCCACGCCCCAGTTGGCCGCTTTGACCGTTCCAAACGCGAGGATTTCCTCGTGCCGTTGAAGGGCCTGGTGAATCCAACGCTTGTTGAACCAGACCAGCGTGACCTGGCCCGTGCCGTCGGTGAGCGTGGCTTTGACCAGATGCATGCCGCCGCGCGTTGGTCGCCCGTCCACCGAGAGCACGTGCCCGCGCACCGTGACT
>JACFNW010000063.1:2392-8980 GCA_019454665.1 Fimbriimonadaceae bacterium
GCCGACGCGCAGGTCGCCGATGGCGGGCAGGTTGCGTCGGTCCTCGTACCGCCACGGGATGTGATAGAGCACGTCGCGCACGGTGTGCAACCCCAGCTTGCGGAGCTTCATCGCCTTGTTGGGGCCGACCCCCTTGACGTATTGGATGGGATCGTCCAACGACTTCGGGTTTTGCTTGGCCGGAGACGTAGACATGCGTCGGTTCGTGTACCCTATAGGAAGTATGACGGACGGCGACGCTCCGAAGACCCCGCAACCGGAAATGCCCGACCTCGACCCCGAACTGGAGGCGCGGCTCGCCGCGTTCGAGGCCAAGGCGCGGGCGCGCCGGGAAGCCCACGAGACCGAGAAGGCCGCGGTCCGAGCGGAGCAGGCTTCCGATGCGGAGTCCGTCCGAGGGGCCGGCGTCGGGTTGAGCCTGGCCTACACCATTCTGGGGCTGCCTCTTGCGGGATTTGGGGTCGGCTGGCTGCTCGAGAACGCCGGGATTCGTGGGTGGACGCCGATTCTGGTGCTGGTCTTCTGCATCGTGGCGCTCGTGCTGGCGGCTTGGAAGTCGGTGAAGTATGTCAACCAGCGTTGAGCGGCGCGGATGGCGGGCGGCGCTGCTGGATTGGCGGACGTGGGTCGCCTCGGCGATTTCGGCGTGCGCCGCCTCGGGTTACGTTTCGGGGGCGGCGGGCGCGTACGGGATGGCGCTCGGGCTGTTCGCCACGACGTTCAGCATCCTGGCGCTGTGGGGCGTGGTTCGGCTGTTGGGCGACTGGTGCCGGGACCGTCCGCCTTCGACGGCGATGCAGTTCGTGCTCATCCTGGGGTTTCTGTTCAAGTTCCCCCTGCTTTGGGCGGCGTGGGTCGTGGCCACCCGCATCGGCGATATGGCCCCGTCTTGCTTTTTGATGGGGCTTGGGCTGGTATACTCGGCGCTGGTCGGGTGGGTGCTGGCGCAAAGCTAAGTCCCCCGCTTTTTCTGCGTCTATGGGCGACTGGATCACACAATCAAGCCAACTCATCGCGTCTGTGGAGGAGCCTCACGGGGCTGACAGCCACGGCGGCGATCACGGCGATGGCCATGCGTGGGTGAGTTGGGAGGGGTTGCTGGTCTATGTGGCGATCGTCGTGGGGACGCTGTTCGTTCTGATGGCTCAGGCCAAGAAGGGGCTGAACAACCGGTTCTTCACCAACAAGCTCACTCAGCTCTTCGAGCAGGTCTATTTGTTCATCGAGAACATGTGCGTGGGGACGATCGGAGCTCACGGGCGCCGTTACGTGCCGATGATCATGACGATGTGGATGTTGGTGTTCAGCGGCAACCTCCTTGCGCTCTTCTTCCCCACATCGCCGACCGCCGACCTCAGTTTCAATCTCGGGCTGGCCCTCGTCTCGGTCGCCTACGTCCAGTACGAGGGCATCCGGGCGAACGGTCTGTTCGGCCACCTGGGCCACTTCGCCGGGCCGAAGCTCGGCGGCTTCCTGGCGTTGCTGATCTCGCCCATCATCTTCGTCATCGAGGTCGTCAGCGAGCTGATGAAGAACGTGTCGCTCTCGTTGCGACTCTTTGGAAACATCGACGGTGGCCACCGCGCCGCCGAAGCCATGAACACGCTTGGAGCGGGGATCTACGTCCCGTTCGGCGCGTTCCTCTTGCCCATCAAGCTCCTCACGGTGGTGGTGCAAGCCATGATTTTCTGTCTCCTGACCGCCGTGTATCTGTCGCTGGTGACCCACCACGACGACGACCACGGTCACGGCCATGAGGCGGAAGCGGGTCACGCGGAGGTCGCGCCGGCCCACTGACAATGAATGACTGGCGGTGTCTGGGCTCGGTCCCGGCCCGATCAGGAGGAAACAAGCAAAGACAATGACTGGTCACATTTTTGGTCTCGGAATCGGACTCGCCGCGCTGGGCGTCGGCATCGGTCTCGGCATGATCGGCAACGGCGCGATGCAGGGTATGTCCCGGCAGCCCGAAGCCATCGGCAAGATTCAGGTCGCGATGCTCATCGCCCTGGCCTTTGTCGAGTTGGTCTGCCTGCTGACCGTCTTCATCGTGCCCGGCTCGCTGAAGATCTAGTTCCCCCTTTGGAGTCCGCGCTTCCGGGGCGAAAGCCGTCGGAAGCGCGCCAATCACCATGAGCAACGCGAAGCAATCGTCAGGACCTCCAGCCATCGTCGGCATCGTCGTCGGTGCCGCTTTGATGTTCGGAGGCTTCTGGTTCTCGAAGAACGTCAAGCTGGAGTTCATCAAGACGCTCGAAGCGCAGGGCATCCCCCTCGATCCGGGCAAGACGATCTCCATCATCGGCGTTCTGCTGATCCTGTTCCCCGTCATCAAGTTCTTCTTCATCGCTCCGCTCGCCGAAGCCATCCAGAACCGCACCACGGAACTGGAGCGCACGTTCGGCGAAGCAGAAAACCTGCGCGCAGAAATGACGCAGATGAAGCAGGACTACGAGCGGCGGCTGGTTCAGACCGAAGCCGACGCGCGGGAACAGATCCAGAGCCAAATCAAAGAGGCGCAAAGCCTTCGCCAGCAGATGATGGCGGAAGCCAGCGCCAAGGCCGAGGAACTCAAAGCCAGCGCGGCCCGCGAGATCGAGACGCAGAAGCAGCAGGCGATCGCCGAACTGCGCCATCACGTCGTCGAACTCGCGTTGCAAGCGACCGAGAAGCTCGTCGAAGCCAACGTGGACGACGAGCGCAACCGGAAGCTGGTCGCCGACTTTCTGGAAACCGTGGAGGCCCCGCGCTAAACCATGGACCAGCGCGTCGCCGGACGGTACGCCCAAGCCCTGTTCAACGCGGCTGAGAAGGCGGGAGCGATCGGCCAGGTCGAGAACGATCTGGGCGAGGTGCTCGCCTCCATCGAGGGGCACCCCGCATTGCACGCCTTCCTGATGAGCCCGGTGTCGGATCGGCGCAAGAAGTCGGAGCTTCTCGCCCAACTATTCGGCGCAAGCGTTTCGCCGCTCGTCCTTCAGGCGCTGCGCCTGATGGTGGACAAACGCCGCGAAGCCGAAATCCGGCCGATGTACGCCAAGTACCAGGAGCTGCGCCGCGAGCACGACAACGTGTTGCACGTCAAGGTCTCTTCCAAAGCCCACGTCCCGGACGACGTGCGGACCAGGCTGACCGAGAAGCTCGGCGCCCAGACCGGCAAGCGCATCGAGGCCGAATACGAACTCGACCCCCACATGATCGGCGGCATCCGCGTCGCCTACGACAACTACGTCCTGGACGGGACGGTACGCGGACGGCTGGCGCGACTGCGCGACAAGCTCAAGTCCGAACTGCGATCCGCATAGAACCTTAGGTTTCACCCATGGCCATTCGACCCGAAGAAATCACCGCGATCCTCGAACGAGAAATCTCCGGCTTCAACACCGGGGCCTCCGTCGAACATGTTGGCACCGTCCTGCAGGTGGGCGACGGCATCGCCCGCGTCTACGGTCTGCCCGATTGTCAGATGGGCGAACTCTTGGAGTTCCCCAACGGCATCATGGGTATGGCCCTGAACCTTGAGGAAGCCTCGATCGGCGCCGTTCTGTTCGGCGACGACACGCTCATCAAGGAAGGCGACCCCGTTCGCGAGACCGGCCGCATTCTCGAACTGCCCGTGGGTCGCGCCATGCTGGGCCGCGTCGTGAACGCCCTCGGTCAACCGATCGACGGCAAGGGCGCCATCGTCGGCGAGAAGACCGCTCGATTGGAAACCAACGCCCCCGGCGTCGTGGACCGCCAGCCCGTCAAAGAACCGCTGCAGACCGGCATCAAGGCCGTCGACGCCATGATCCCGATCGGACGGGGCCAGCGCGAGTTGGTCATCGGCGACCGACAGACCGGCAAGACGGCGATCTGCGTGGACACGATCATCAACCAGAAGTCCACCCACGAACCCGGCGGCAGCCCGGTCTACTGCATCTATGTCGCCATCGGTCAGAAGATGGCCAACGTGGCGCGCGTCACCGAGACGCTTCGCCAACACGGCGCGCTCGAATACACGACCATCGTCGTGGCGTCGGCCTCCGACTCGAACGCCATGCAGTACATCGCACCGTTCGCCGGCGCGACCATCGGCGAGTACTTCCGGGACAACGGCATGCACGCGCTGGTCATCTACGACGACCTTTCCAAGCACGCGCAGGCCTATCGCGCGGTTTCGCTGCTCCTGCGCCGCCCGCCCGGACGAGAAGCCTATCCCGGCGACGTTTTCTACCTGCACTCGCGCCTTTTGGAGCGAGCCGCGAAGCTCAGCCCCGAGAAGGGCGGCGGCTCGATGACCGCTCTGCCGATCATCGAAACGCAATCGGGCGACGTGTCGGCGTACATTCCGACGAACGTCATCTCGATCACCGACGGCCAGATCTACCTGGAGCCCGACCTGTTCTTCGCCGGCGTTCGTCCCGCGATCAACGTCGGTATCTCGGTCAGCCGCGTCGGCGGCAACGCCCAGATCAAGGCGATGAAGCAGGTCGCCGGCAAGTTGAAGCTCGAAATGGCCAACTACCGCGACGTGGCCGCGTTCGCCCAATTCGCCAGCGACCTCGACCGCGCCACGCAGATGCAGCTGATCCGAGGCCAGCGCCTGACCGAGTTGCTCAAGCAGGGTCTCGCCACGCCGGTTCCGGTCGTGGACCAGATCATCGCGATCTACGCGGGCACCAACGGCTTCCTCGACAACCTCGCCAACGACCGCGTCAAGGCGTTCGAAGACGGGCTGGTCAAGTACGTGCACGACAAGTACCCCGACGTGGTCGAGGGCATTTCGAGCGCGAAGGAGATCAGCAAGGACGCCGAGGCCGCCCTGAAGAAGGCCTGCGAAGAGTTCAGCGCGACGTTCAAGTAAGCCATGGCCTCACTGAAGCAGATCCGCGCGCGCATCCGAAGCGCCAAAAACATCCAGCAGATCACGAAAGCGATGAAGCTGGTGGCTGCGGCGCGCCTGAAGAAGGCGACCGACCGCGTTTTGGAGGCACGGCCGTACAGCGAAAAACTGTATGACCTGATGTCGTCGCGGGCCGGAGAACTGCCGAGCGATCCGCTGATGCAGGTCCGCCCCGTTCAGAAGTACGCCCTCATCGTCCTGTCCTCGGACCGGGGCCTTGCGGGTTCGTACAACACCAACATCATCCGCAAGGCGTGGGACTTCCTTCGCTCCAAGAACGAGGCCGCCACCCTCGTGACCGTGGGCAAGAAGGGGAACCAGTTCCTTTCGAAGCGTGGCTTCGCGGTGTCGCTCAACGTGACCGTGCCTTCGTCCGGCGCTCGGCTGGAAGACGCCGTTGCAGTGGCCGAGCACTGCAAGCAACTGTTCGTTTCGGGCGAGGTGGACGCGGTCTACGTCGCTTACTCCAAGTTCTATTCGGCCATTCGGCAAACGCCGCAAGTGGTGCAGTTGCTGCCCATCACGCCCCCACCCGCCGAAGAAGGCGTCTCGGGTACCTCGGACTATGTGTTCGAGCCGGAAGCGGCCTCGATCCTTGGCGCGTTGTTGCCCCGCTACCTGTTGACGGTGGTTTGGCAAGCGATGCTGGAGGCCACGGCTTCGGAGCACGGCTCGCGCATGACGGCCATGACCAGCGCGACCGACAACGCGGGCAAGATGATCCACTCGCTCACGTTGCGCGCGAACCGCGAACGGCAAGCCTCGATCACCAAGGAAATCCTGGAAGTGGTCGGCGGCGCCGAAGCCCTCAAGGGCTGACGCCCTGGGCTCCCTCCCCCTACCCCCTCCCTCAGACACAAACATTCCGAGGGAGGGGATTTCAGACTCCTGCCCACAGCGTTCGAACCGGATAGCTCCTCATCATCGTGTCGCTCGTCACGAGCGTGCATCCATGCTCGATGGCCTGACAGATGAGCATCCGATCGAATGGGTCGCGGTGCAAGAGGGGAAGCGTGGCCGATCGAAACGCGGAGGCCATATCTAGGTCTACCACCTGCAGCCCGAGGACGGCGATCATTCGCTGGACGGCTTCTCGGACGGGGATGCCGACAACCAACTTGCCGAGCTGCACCTTGAGTTCCAGTTCCCAGATCGAAACTGGACTCAGGAACAACTCGTTCGACCGATCGGCCAAGACTCGCTCAACGGATGGGGGGAGGAATTGACCCGTGGCTGCCCTGACCAGACAGGACGTGTCCAGCAGATACCGCTGGTTCACGGTCGCTGCTCCCAGCATCCCAAGTCCTCATCCGACCAGGGTTCGTCCAGCGATTCCTGCCCAGAGATCACCCAGTCCGTCATGAATCCGAGGGGCCTGGGTTCACCTTGGAACTCCGCCTTGGCGCGGCGCAACTCCACAATCGGCACATTCCTCCGGCAAATGACGACTCGCTCGCCCCGCTCAACCAGTTCCAGGTACTTGGACAGGTTTGCCTTGGCCTCGGCAACGTTGATCGTGACCATCTACATGACTATACCGCGACCGATATGACCACCATCAGTTCATCGGCCGAGCAGTGGCACGCAAAGTGAAACGTGCGCTGGTGAAAGTTCTCCGGGCGACGGGAGTCCCACGGCCACACCTATAGGCTCCCTCCCCCTACCCCCTCCCTCAGACACAAACATTCCGAGGGAGGGGATTT
>JACFNW010000064.1 GCA_019454665.1 Fimbriimonadaceae bacterium
CCCGGACGCAAGTTGCTCCGGCTGAGCACCGGAACCCCGAACATCGGATGGGGGCGTCTGGAAATCCGAGGCGGCGAAGTCATCAACTCCACCACGCAGCGGGTCAACCAGCGCATCTACCGAACCGATGGGACCTTCTGGGAGCGCCCGGCTGGCAACTTCCTCTACCATGCGGGCCATAACCACATCCACTTCGACAATTGGTGCAAGTACCGGCTGCGGCGGGTTCTGGCCAACGACGGGGTGGGCGAGATTCTCTCGGAGGGTCAGAAAACCAGCTTTTGCATCCTCGACCTTCAGGTCCACGACACGAGCAACCCCTACTACAATTCGGCCGGCAACTACCGCAACTGCGGGGCGACCGTGCAGGGCTTGACGCCGGGATGGGCGGACATCTACAGCAAGTCGCTCCCCGACCAATGGGTGGACATCACGGACATCCCGGATGGCACGTATTGGCTTGAGGCCGAAGTGGACCCTGACAACAACCTGCTCGAATCGAACGAGGACAACAACATCGGGCGCGTCAAGGTCACCATCGCTTCGCCGCCGCCGTTGGGCCCGGATCGTTTCGAGGAAAACGACACCCGCGCCCAAGTGGACGCCCGGCCCGAGGGTGGCAACAACAGCCCGAACTTCGGCTTGGTGAACGCGGCGCGAACCTACGAGAGCCTCTCGGTCGAGCCGAACGACGACGACTGGTTCAAGTTCCGGATGAACAACGCCGGATCGGCGGGCGACCACGTGGCGATAACCTCGACCATCACCACCGGCGACACCGACCTGGAACTCTACGACGCCAACGGCAATCGGCTGGCGCGCAGCATCACCACCTCGAACAACGAGACCATCTCGCTTTCCGGACGGCCCGCGGGCACCTATTACATCCGCGTGTTTCCTTACTCGGGTTCCAATCCGAGCTACAACCTGCGCATTGATCCGGCGGCGAACAACCCGCCCACGATCACCGTTCAAGAACCCGCCCAGAACGTTTGGGTCGAGGCCAGTATCGAGGCCTTCCGAGTGCGCTGGCAGACAAGCGACGCCGACGGCGACCCCGTCAAGGTGGCCGTCTGGCTGCATCGGACCCCGGTCGTCTTCGACAAGAACACGGCCACCCTGGTCCCCGGCTACGAAGCCATTCCAGGCTCAGACGGCGTCGCCAACGTCAACACGGCCACCATTCCGCACGGTCAGTGGTACGTTTATCTCAAGGCGACGGATGGCGGTTCCATCAACGGCCGCTTTGCGGCGGGTTGGGTCCACCTGTACATCAAGGGCGACATTGACATGAACGGTCGCTTCGACGCCGAAGACATGGAGATCATCGTCAAGATGTTCCGCGCCCAGACCGGCGGCTACGGCGGCAAGATGCCCGACCATTGGACGATGATCCTGGACGCCGATCGCGACGGCGACTTCGACGAACAGGACTTCAAGCTGCTCAAGCGGATGCTCAACGGTCACTGATGCCGATCCCCGCCCTGCTTTGCTTCGTCGTCTGGTTGGCCTACGGCGTGTGGCTTTGGCGTCGTTCGGCGGGTTTGCGTGCGTGGGCGACGACCAAGTCGCGCCCTTTCCGCGCCCTGGGCGGGTCGGCGCTGCTGTTCGTGGGCGCAGGCGTCTTGCTGGGCGGACTCATGGCGCTCGAGCCGGCTGGCTTGGCGAAGGACGGCAATATCCTGCCCGGCGGATGGGGAGTCGCTTTGGCCCTCGGAGTGGCGTTCGTCCATGCCCAAGTCGTCGCGGCGGCGCTCATGGCGAGCCTGATCCGCGAGAACCTGCAACTCGAAGCCCGCGCCGAAGCGTCAGAACGTTCGAAGGTGTTGCCCAAATCATGAAGCGCATGCTCGCCCTCTTGGTGCTGATCGTCGTCCCGCTCGCTGGACTGGCCCAAACGCCGCCCGCCGAAGAAACCACGATGGTCAAGATCCGCAAGCTGGACCTCTACAACCAGATTCTGCCCGTGCTGCTGACGAAGGAACAACTCGAGAAGCTGTTGCCCGCCATCGAACGCGCCCGCTCCAAAGCCAAGGAGATCGAACGGAAGGAAGCCGCCGAACTGGCCGCGCTCAACAAGGAACTGGACGAGGCCATCGCCAAGGCGCGCGATCAGGGCCAGGTGCCCAAAATGGACTTGGTCCAGAAGGTCGAGCAGTTGCTCTGGAGCTTCACCATCCGGCGCAACGCCACGGTGAACGAGAACACGAACGCCGTGGTCGCCGTGTTGGAAGCCGAACTGAACGAGGGCCAAAAGCGTGCCGCAGCGAACTCCCTGCGCCCCAAGGCCTTCGACCCGAACGTCCGCGAAGAAGAACTGACTACTTCCGACAAGTTGCGCCTGTTCACGCGGGTGATCCTCTTGGATTCGATGGCCTACGATCTTCTGGTTGCGTTGAGTCGGCGGCGCTAACCGAAACGCCCTGGGGGGCGTCGAGCCTCCAGTTGTGGGCGGCTTGTCCGATGATGGTCATTGTCATGCGTGTCCAGACGCCCAGCACTGAGACCGTCGCCACCCCGCGACCCGCGAATCCCGCCGGAGGGCAGGGATCGTTGCAGCTCAAGATGCTGAAGCAGGCTCTCGACGCGCAGAAGCTCCAAGCGCAGATGGTGGCCAACCAATTGCAGGGGAAGGGCCAGGTCATTGACATCGAGGCCTGATCCGTGCGCTATACTTCTTGCGTGAGGTCGAACCTGACCCCGAATGTCCCGGCATCTCCGCCGGTCCGCCGAGTCTCTCGGCGACGATGAGGGCCGCCTAAAGGGCGGCAATTTCCGTCTGGGCCTTTGCGCCCGTCCCTCGTCTCTTCTCTTTCTCAACCGCTTTCTTGGCCTTTCATCATGCTCAAGTTCGACACCATCAAGTCGCTCGACGACGACTACGTTCTCAAAACCTACAATCGCCAACCCGCCCTCTTCGTGCAAGGCGCTGGATGCTCGCTGTGGGACAACCGGGGCAACGAGTACCTCGACCTGTTCGCGGGCATCGCCGTCAACGTGCTCGGGCACTGCCACCCCGCCATCGTCTCCGCCATCACGCGCCAAGCGCAGCAGTTGATGCATACGTCGAACTTGCTGCTCACCGCGCCGCAGGCTCAGCTGGCCCGCCGCTTGTGCGAACTGGGCTCGATGGACAAGGTGTTCTTCACCGTGTGCGGCGCGACGGCCAACGAAACGGCGCTGAAGATCGCCAAGAAGCACGGCCACAGCAAGCGGCCGGACGGCGACTACGAAATCGTTTCCCTTCTCGGCAGCTTTCACGGCAGGACCATGGGTGCGCTGAGCGCAGGCGGCCAGCGCAAGTACCAACGCCCATTCGACCCGCTCGTTCCCGGCTTCCGCCACGTGCCGATCAACGACCTAGAGGCGTTGCGCGCCGCCGTCGGCCACAAGACCGCAGCCATCTTGATCGAGCCGATCCAAGGCGAATTCGGCATCCATCCTTGCACCACCACCTACCTGCAGGCCGCCCGCGAACTGGCCACCCAAAACGACGCCCTTCTGATCTTCGACGAGGTGCAGACCGGCATCGGCAGGACGGGCACTTGGTTCAATTACCAGCAACACGACGTGCTGCCTGACTTGGTTTGCTTAGCCAAGGGCCTCGGCGGCGGGTTCCCCATCGGCGCGGTCATGGCTCGGGGCAAAGCTGCGGACATCCTTCAGCCAGGGGATCACGGCTCGACGTTCGGCGGCAATCCGTTGGCCTGCGCCGTCGCACTCGCCGTGCTGGACACCATCGAGAACCATCGGTTGGCCGAGAACGCCCAAGAGGTGGGCGCGTACCTGCGCCAACGCCTGTCCGAATTGGGGCAAGAGATCGAGGACGTGCGCGGCGCGGGCCTCATGGTGGGCTGCACGCTCAAGACGCAAAACGCCCGGGAAGTCGTCCGGGCGTGCTTCGACAAGAAGGTCATTCTCAACGCGACCGACGACACTACGCTCCGCTTTGTGCCGCCGCTCATCCTGACCAAGCGGCAGGTGGATCACGCGATCGCGACCCTGGCCGACGTGCTGGGCGTGCAGGTCCCGAAGGTGGCTGCCGTCGTGGGTGCGCGGCCGGAACCGTTGCACGACGTGTTGGCCGTGGACGATCTCTCGGACGCCCAGCTTGAAGAGGCGCTGACGCTGTCGGCCTACCTCAAGCAGCGCCGCTCCCAGACGCCCGGGCCGATCGTGCCCGTCGAAGGGCGCACGGTGGCGTTGCTGTTCGAAAAGCCCTCGCTCCGCACGCGTCTCACGTTCGAGACCGCGGTCACCGAATTGGGCGGGTTCCCCGTGTTTCTCGGCAAGAGCGACGTGGGCTTGGGCCAGCGCGAAGCGGTCAAGGACATCGCGTCCAACCTCGCCGAGTGGTGTTCGCTCATCGTGGCGCGCCTGTTCTGGCAGCGCGACCTCGAAGACCTCGCCCGCCATGCCGAGGTCCCCGTGGTGAATGCATTGACCGAGTTGGAGCACCCGTTCCAGGCGCTGGCGGACATGCTGACGATCCGCGAGTGCTTCGGTGGCGACAAGGTGAAGATCGCTTATGTGGGCGACGGCAACAACGTGGCCCGCAGCCTCGCGAAAGTGGCCACACGTCTCGGCTACCCGTTCACGATCTGCGGTCCCGACAATTTCCGGTTGGAAGAGATGGCGGGTGTCGAGCAGACCAGCGTCCTCGAAGAGGGCCTGGCCGACGCGCATGTGGTTTACACGGACGTGTGGATCAGCATGGGCGACGAGCACGAGCAGGAGCATCGCCTGAAGATCTTCGACGATTATCAGGTGAACCGCGACGTGATGGCGATGGCCAGCCCCGATGCCATCTTCATGCACTGTCTGCCCGCAAGGCGCGGCTTCGAAGTCACAGACGACGTCATTGACAGCCAGCAGAGCCGCGTGGTCCAGCAGGCGGGCAACCGCTTGCATACGGCCAAGGCCGTGCTGCAGATGATCTTGGGTTAGCCGCTCAGCGAACGCTCGTACGCGGTCCACACGCCCTGGGCCATCTTGGTCCAGGAGAACTCCTTGGCGCGTAGGCGGCCTGCCTCGGCCATGGCGGATCGGCGTTCGGGGTCGGTCAGGAGCGATTCGATGACGGCTCGCCACGTCTCGACCTCGTAGTCGGGCAGGACGAGCCCCGCGTTTCCGGCGACTTCGGGCAGCGAACCTCCCGGCCCGACCACCACGGGGCAACCCAAAGCGAACGCTTCGACCACGGGCAGCCCGAACCCTTCGTAGAGGCTGGGGCATAGGTAGAGGTCGGCCCCGGCATAGAGGGCGGCGAGGTCGTCCATGGCCACATAGCCCACGGCCTGGGTGCGATGGCCCCGTGCCGCTTCGCCCCAGCCCGCCTTGCCGGTCAGCACGAGTCGGTGGGGGGTCGAGGCCGCGAGGTGCTCCATCGCCCGCACCGCCAGGTCCATGTTCTTGCGCGGCCACCGGGTCGAGACCGAAAGCGCATAGGGTCCCGCAATGCCGAGACTTCCGAGGCGGCTGGCGACCTGATCGGCGGGTGGTGCTTGCAGGTCGGGGTGAGGCGCCAAGTAGGTGGCGACCACCTTGTCCTCAGGCACCGACAAGTGCTTGACGATGTCCCGCTTGGATGCCTCGCTCACGGTCAGGACGGCTCTGGCTCGTTGCGCTGCCCGTGGAACGCTCGAGCGGAGGAGCAGGCGGTCCTTGAGCTTGAACCACTGCGGCCCGACGAAGAACGACACGTCGTGAACCGTGGTGACGAAGGGGGTGCGCAACAAGGGGCTCGCCGAGTATTGGACATGCACGAGATCGGCCTTCAGATGCCGGGCCAGCCGGGGCAGGGCGAGCAGGCTCCACCAACGCGAGCTGGGTGCCGGCGCATGGTGCCAGCGGATGGAATCGGTTTCGACGAAGCCCGGTGGAGCGGGTTGGTCGGAGGCCAGGACCAACTGCGCAGGGGGCTGGATATGCCGCAGGCCCTGAAGGAGCCCTACCCAATAGGTGCTGTCTCCCGTGTTTTGTCGGGTGAGCAGGCGGGCATCCAGAACGATCGTGGAGGGCAACGCCCCGATTATGTCGCCCGGAGGGGGTTGACGTGGAAAGGTCTAGGCTGCCGCAACGTTGCGGCAAGCCTAGACACTGTCGTTCCTGATGGAGTTCAGGCCTTCTTCTTGCGGCGCTGTCGCTGCTTGACCAGGCGCGGGTTGCCGTTGGCGTCGAAGCCAAGGCGATAGCCTGCGGGGATACCCGAAAGGGCTTTCGCCAGTTCTGCGGGCAGTTCGACTTCGGAGCTGGCACCCTTCTTCTTGCGGCTGCGCCGGCCCGGGTTGAGCTTGGCGTAGGCTTCGGTGGCATCCTCATCGGGTTTCATCGCGCTGAGTCCGCGATCGTCTACCCGGAACAGCTCGGACAGAGCCGAGAAGGAGAGGAAGAGGTAGCCGTCTTCGTGGAGCATGCGGGCCTCGAGCGGCACCACGAACTTCTTCACTCCGACGCGCACGGTGATGGCCCCTTCCTTGGGAGTGGCCTTGAACTTCAGTGAGTTCTTGACTGTCTTGACGTTTTTCAGCATGGCTGCTTGGTTCCTCGTTCACGCAGAAGACCCGACCCGTTCAGCCGCCAGCAACCAATGTTCCCCAGGATGCCGAAGGCCTTGGTTAAGCGGGTACGTTGTCTATCAAACGAATGTTACCCAATCTTGCCGCAACAATCCACCGGAAACTTGAATGAAATTTCGATCTAGGTTCCATGGATTCCGGATCCACCAGCGCCAAGTACTGAACTTCGAAGCCATGGCGGTTTAGTGCCGCAGTGGCAGCGGGCACCAGTTCTTCGGCTAGGACACTCGGGTCCTCTCTCAACGATCGAGCCAGTTGGACAAGGACATCGTGAAGTCTCGGAGCGCGCTCGCGCTCGTCCGGAGACAAGTAGACGTTCCTGCTGGACATGGCCAGCCCATCCTGTTCGCGGACGGTTTCCAGGAACCGGAGTTCGACGGGGACGTTCAGGTCTTCGACCATTCGCTTCACTACGGCGCACTGCTGCAGGTCCTTGAGTCCGAAATACGCCCGATCGGGCCGGACCATGTTGAACAGCTTGAGCACCACCGTGGCCACCCCCGCGAAGTGCGTCGGTCGGATCGCGCCCTCGAATCGCTCGCTGACGCCGGAAACGCGGACTTCTGTGGTGTGGCGCGGGTAGATCGTATCCACCGAGGGTGCAAAGAGCACATCGGCGCCCGCGGCTTCCGCCAGTTCGGCGTCCCGCGCCTCGTTCCTTGGGTATTTGCTCAGGTCCTCGTGTGGCGCAAACTGGGTGGGATTGACGAACAACGACACGACCGTACGGGCGTTTTCGCGGGCCGAAGCCCGCATCAGTTCCAGGTGCCCCTCGTGGAACGCGCCCATCGTTGGCACGAAACCGACCGGACGCTCGGTGACGGCGAGTTCGGCGGGGTCTCGGACGATCCTCAAAAACTATGACGCTCCTCGGGAAAGCGACCGGCTTTGACATCCTCGCGATACTGGCCGATTCCCTCGCGGAATAGTTGATAACCGTCTACATATCGCTTCGCGTGGCGATATTGCTTGTCCGTTAGACCGACTATGTCGTGGAACACTTGGATCTGCCCATCGCAATCCGGGCCGGCGCCGATCCCGATGGTGGGTACCGGGCAGGCTTCGGTGGCCCGCCGCGCCGACTCTCGGGGCACCAGTTCGAGCACGATTGAGAACACTCCGGCTTCGGACAGGGCTTTCGCGTGCGCCGTCAGCGTGTCCGCGGCGTCTCCCTTGGCCTGGACCTTGTGGCCGCCGAACTCGTGGACGTGCTGCGGGGTGAATCCAAGGTGCCCCATCACCGGGATACCTGCGCGGAGGATGGCCTCGATCGCGCTCAAGTGCAAGCCTTCGAGTTTGACCGCTTCGGCGCCGACCTTCATCAGAGCGACCGCGTTGCGAACGGCATCGGCGTCGGAGGGTTCGTAGGACCCAAACGGCATGTCGGCCACCAGCAGCGCGGTTTTGACCGCGCGCCGCACGGCGCGAACATGGTGGAGCATGTCGTCCATCGTGACGGGCAGCGTCGAGTCGTGACCGAGCACCACGTTGCCCAGCGAGTCGCCGACGAGCACCAGGTCTGCGGACGCCTCTTCGCACAGGCGTGCCGAAGCCAGATCGTAGGCGGTGATACAGACGATCTTCTCGCCCCCCTTCATCGCGCGGATCATCGGAGCGGTGCGCTTCTTCGTCATCTTGCCGGTGGGACTCTACCCAATACCCGGTTGAGGCGAGGGGGGCTCACCGGTGCAGGGTGACCGTGCCCGCCTCGTTCTCGCGCCCACGAACGGTCAAGTGCAGAGGAAGGAACTGCTTCACAACCCACACCGTCGTGAGCAGGCGGGGGGTGATCCGGTGGGTCGAGAGATGCGTCGGGCCGCCGGCGAACACTGCCGGAACGATCAACTGGTCTATCAAGTGACTGTCGCAGGTCGCTGTGGACGAGTACCAATCCATGAACCCCTGGAACGCGCGCTGAACGACGGCTTCCATGCGGACGCCCTTCTGCCCCATCGCCACCGAGCCGCCAAGCCCGTGCTCGAATTCGGCACACAGGGTGACGAAGGCGCCCGGCCCCTTGGACGGGACCTCGACCGTCTCGATCTCGATGGGCAAGGACGCGCTGTCCGCCAGCGAAGCCAGATGATCGGCGCCTCGATGTCCGATGGTTCGTATGAGTTCGCCCGTGGCGATCACCCCGCGCACCGAGAGGAGGCGACCGCGATGATCCCATTGGACGCCTTCCAATGCACTCGGTTCAACTTCGAGGTCGAGCTGGCCTCTGGCGCCCCAACCGAACCCGGCGAGCGTTTGTCGGGCCGTCGCATAGAGCCCGAACCGCCTCAGCGCAACAAGGGTCACGTTTTCAAAGTAGTCGTAGCTCAGGTTGTTGTGGGCGTACGTCTCCCCGACCGCGGTGAACGAACTGTAGGC
>JACFNW010000065.1 GCA_019454665.1 Fimbriimonadaceae bacterium
CGAACTGGACACCCTCGGCGTGCGGGCCAAGCGCTACATCTTGAATGTGGGCGGCATCAATCCGCGGAAGAACCTCGTGGGCCTGGTCAGGGCTTTTGGGGAGATCGCCAGCCGACCCGAGCAAGCCGATCTTGGCTTGGTGGTGGCTGGTCCGAAGGGTTGGAAGGACGATGCCGTTTACCAGACCGTCGCGGAACTGGGGTTGGAAGGGCGCGTGGATTTCGTCGGGTTCGTGGACGACGCTCAGATCGCCACGCTCATGGCGCGGTGCGAGTGCTTCGCCTACCCGTCGCACTACGAGGGCTTCGGTTTGCCCATCCTCGAAGCGTTCGCGCTGGGGGCCAGGGTGGTGACCAGCGCAACCTCCTCGATGCCCGAAGTGGGCGGCGACGTGGCCACCTACGCCGACCCGAGCGACCCTGGCTCGATCGCCCGAGCCCTGACCGAAGCGCTGGCCGAAACCGCCGACGTCCGCAGCGAACGCATCGCTCGGGGGCAGGAACGTGCGGGTGCCTTCACGTGGCAGCGAACCGCCGAGGCCACCCTGCGGGCGCTCAAGGAGCTTCATGCACGCTAGGCCGTTGCGCATCGGCGTCAGCGCCGTGCTGCTCGACACGCGCGACGGCTATCGCAAGGCCGGTATCGGGCGCTACGTCATGCGCATGCTGGACGGATTGGCCGAGCGGGGGCGCGGACACCGGTACGAGGTGTACGTCCCCGCCGGGATGCCGCTCGAAGACCGGTGGCTCGCGGGAGGCCTCCGGTTCCACGAAGTTTCGTTCAGCCGCCGCCCGCAGCGTGTGTGGTGGGAGTTCGCCAAGCCGCCATACGCAATCGCCGAGCACGGTCTGGACGCGTGGTTCTCGATGGCGACGGGGTTGCCATGCAGATGTTCGGCCAAGCGGGTCGTGATGATCCACGATCTCGTGCCGGTCCTCTACCCCGAGTTCTTCAAGCGGCGCAAGGCCGTCTACCAAAGGTGGGCACTGGCCTACGCGTGCCGCAACGCCGACCTGGTGCTGACGAACAGCGAGGCCACGGCCCGCGATATCCGACGCGTTTACGGACGTCAGACGCCGATCGCCGTCACTCCCTTGGGGCCGGGCAACGACGCGCCGCCCCTAGCGCCCGAGGGCGTGTCCCGGGCACGGCTGGCGACCCTCGGCGTCGCCCACCAGCGCTTCTTGTTCACGCTCGGGACTCTGGAGCCCCGCAAGAACCTGCGTCGGCTGATCGAGGCGTTGGCCGTGGTGCGGCGTCAGCCCTCCGCCGCCGACGTCGGATTGGTCGTGGCCGGCGCCCCAGGCTGGCGCGAAAGCGACATCGGCGAGTTCATTGCTCACCAAGGACTGAACGACGCCATCACGTTTCTCGGCTACGTGCCCGACGAAGACCTTCCCGCCTTGTTTGCCGCTGCCGAGGCGTTCGTGTTCCCCTCGCTGTACGAGGGGTTTGGCATCCCCGTCCTGGAGGCCATGCGCGCGGGAGCCCCCGTCCTGTCGGGAGATCACGCCGCGATGAAGGAAGTTGGCGGGGATGCATGCCTCTACTTCGACGCCGCGTCCGTCGCGTCCATCGCCGAGACGATCTCGCGGTTCCTTGCCGCGCCCGAGCGTCAGGCCAGGGCTGCAAGGGGGTTTGCTCAAGCGGAGGGATTCGATTGGCGGCGAACCGTGGACTTGACTTTGGATGCGATCGAGGCCTGTGTACGGAACCCCGAGCGGCGGAAAGGAGTTTGATGAAGGAGACCCACGGCAGAGTCGGACAAAAGGTGTCGGACAGCGGCAGAACGCGCCGGTGCGGTAGCCTTGCGAGCAATCCATGGAAGTTGGTGCGGGACAGGTGACAGAAGCAAAGGTGGAAGCGGCGCCAGCCGCCAAATCGCCGCTGAAGGGCCTCAGCGTGGACTTGGTGCTCAAGTCGCCCGCGTTCCTGCCCGGCGTCGCTCTCATGGCGGGCCTGGTCGCTGCGTTCTGGCCGCTCATCAAAGCGATGCCGGAGCTGTGGCTCAGCGAAGACGGCTACTACTCGCACGGGTTTCTCGTCCCGTTGATCTCGGGCTACGTCATCTACCGCTGGTGGAACGCGGGTCCACGATTGTGGTCCACGTTCGCCTCGTTGACTGCGGTTTCGGCCCTCGCGATTCCTGTCGTGCGGCTGATGACGGGTTCGTTCAACACGTCCGCGCTGATGTGGTCGGGCGTGGTTCTGGCGGCGGGCGGGTTGCTCACCGGGCTCCAGTATCTGGTCGAGCGCTCAGTGTTCGTCGGCGACGACGACGGGTCTTTCAAGGGCCTGAGTTCGCTGCCCGTGAGGCCGTTCTGGCCCGCGTTGATCCTATTCCTGCCGATCATCTGGATATTGCGTCCGGCCTACATTCAGGAGATTGACGCGTTCCTATCGCTGCTTTTCCTGCTCTCGCTGATGTTCGGCGTGTGGTTTGTGGCCGGCGGGCGATGGATGATCGCCTTGAGCCTGCCCATCGTCTATCTGGCGTTCGCGTTGCCGATCTGGACGATGATCATTGACATCTATCTGAACCCGCTTCAGATCATCAGCACCGATGTCGCCTACAGTCTGCTCAAGGCGTTCGCGTTGAACCCATACCGCGACGACGTGACGACGATCCTGTTGAACCGGTTCACGCTGAACGTCGCCGTGCCGTGCAGCGGCCTCAAGTTGGTGCTGGCGCTCACGGCCTTCACGTTTTTCTTCGTGCTGATCGCCAAGCTCAAGTGGTGGGGCAACCTCGCTATGGTGCTGCTCGTCATCCCGCTGGCCCTGTTCATCAACGGGCTCCGCATCGCGCTCATCGGCGTGGTCGGCAACGAGTTCGGGCACGAGGCGGGCATGGCGTTCCACGACTACAGCGGCTTCATCACGCTGATCCTCTGCTTCATCATCCTCTTCCAGTTCGCGAGGCTTTTGGGATGGAAAGAATAGAAGAAACCCCTGTCGCCAACGATGCCCCCGTCAAGAAGGGCTCCCCCATCCTGTTGCGCACCTATGTGCTGGCCGGGGTTTTGGCTGCCGCCGGAGCCTATTTCGCCTTTTCGGCACGGCCCGCCCAGGCCACCAAGACGGAGGACGACTTGGAGAAGCTGGCCCCCTACTCGATGCCGGCCTACCGGTATGTTCCCAGCCCGGACGACCCCGACCAGAGCTACAAGATGAGCCAGTCCACCTACGACGTGCTGGTTCCCTACGGCATCGTGGCGCGGCGGTTCGAGGGCACGAACAAGGCGTTCGACGTGGTGCTCATCGCCAGCAACAAGAAGGAGAGCTTCCACGACCCGCGCGTATGCTTCTCGGCGCAAGGCTGGAACATCATCCAGGAAGACCGCATCCAGATCCCGACCAAGACGCGGGGCACGATCTCGGCAAGCTTGGCTCAGCTTCAGCACGCCGAGATGGGCAAGGGCTTCGCCGTGTACTTCTATCGCGGCCCGAAGAACTTCTCGCCCACGACCATGGGCATCAAGCTGGACATCTTCTGGGAGCAGCTTTTTGGGCAGGGCAACACCGACGGCGTGTTCTATCGGTTCATCCCCCTGTATCGAAACGCCACCAAGGAAGACCTCGTGACGTTCATCGGCGAGTACATGGACGCGGCCCACGAATCGAGCGGCGGCTACTTCTGAGCGACGGGTGAACTACCGCAAGGAGGACAAGGTCGGGTGGTGGATCGCCGGCGGGGCGGGTGCGATCCTCATCGGCTTCCTCGTCAGCCTCATGCTGTACGGGGCCGGCACGCTGGTCTACATGCGCTCCGACAACCCGAGCCTCCTGCTCTTTGCGCCCATCGGGCCTGCGTTGATCATCCTCGGCATCGTCTCGGTGGTCGTCGGATTGCGGCAGGGCTTCAAGCACGCCAAACCCGCCACGGGCAAGGAGGCGGTCCTGCACTTGAGCGAGGTGCTGGTGGTGTCTCGGTTCGCCGAAATCCCCGGCATCGGAACGTGGTTCTCCGACTTCGACACCTTGGAAGATCCCAAAACGCGCTTCCTCGTGCAGCTTGAGACCGAGCAAGGAGACATCCGCGAATACCACTGCGCCATCGAAGTGCTGCTGAGCGTCGGCGAGGGCATGCGGGGGCGCGCCATTGTTCAAGGCAACTGGCTCACCCAGTTCATCCCGCAGGCGGGGAGCATCGCACGCAACGATCTGGACCGCCAACTGTTGCCGCCCATAGACCGCGAAAGCCCGCCATAGGCGGGCTTTCGCAGCGCGGACCGCTGTCGGATCAGAGCTCGCTGATCCAGCGTCGGATCGTGTCGTTTACCTGCGGTGCGTGGGTGTATTGCACCAGATGACCGCCCTCCAGTTGAACCGAGGGGTTGCCCGCACTGGGAATCACGCGGTTGTACTTGCCATGAATCTGCAACACGGGGACGTTCGCGAAGTCCACCTCGGGGCCGTTGAACCGCCAGTTGGCGGTTTGGCTCACCGCCCAGCGATAGAACTCGAGGTCGGCGCGCTTGGCCATCTCCATGAGTCGTTCTTTGGCGCGCCGGTTCAAACCGTCCTCGTTGACGCTGGCCGCTGTCTTCACGAGCCGCTTCCGCAGGACCTTGTCAGAAACGCGCGAGTTGATGAACGCCTTCATCTTGAAGCCCATCGAAACCGCCCGGCGGGATCGGTAGCCGGAGATCAGGACAAGACCGCCCAGATGGTCGCGGACATAGGGCTTTCGGGCCATCTCGAGGGCGACGACGGCGCCAAAGCCCACCCCGCCGATGACCGCCCCGCTCGGAAAATTCAGCCAGCGTGCGAAACGCTCGGCGTAAGCCGACAGGTCCTCGCCATCGTGCGGGCGAATCCAACTCGGCGTGCGCAGGTGCGGGAACTCGCGGATCTGCTCGTCGAACAAGCGGTGGTCGCTTGCGAAATCCGGCAGAAGAAAGAACGGCCTGGGCATCAGGGCCGGAGCAACAATCGCTTGCTCGATACGAAGTTGGGTACGCGAATTCACCATCTGGGACATCCTCAAGATACTGCCTCGATCCGATTATTGGCGTCGCAAACCGGCCCTGGAGGTGAATTCACGGGAGAATTCATCCCAACGCCATGCCAGCAACGATCACAGGTTATCGCGCTCCGCGGAGCCCACCAAGTCCCACTTCTGGGGGACACGGCTAGGGCGAGCAAGCGTTCTCGTCCAGATACGCCCGGACCATGGCCCGCGCACGGTGCAGCCGAGACTTGACCGCGGCGACCGTGAGCCCGAGGGCCTCCGCCGTCTCCTCGGCGGTTCGGCCCTCGATCTCCCTCATCTCGTAAACCGGCCGGTACAGAGCGGGCAACGTCCCCACGGCGCTCTTGACGCAGGACACCAGGTGGTCTTGCTCGGCACGTAGGCTGGGATCGGCCCCTTCGTCCGCGAAGTCCATATCTCCGAGCGAGGACAGCGGCCGCAATTCCTCGCGGTGCCGCATCCGAGCACAAATGCGACGCCCGATCTGCGACACCCAGCCCCGGAATGCCGACTCGTCGCGCAATTGGGAGGCGTGCTCGAAGGCGCGCAGCAGGGCTTGGACCAGGGCGTCCTCGGCGTCGTCGTGGTTGCCGCACACGCGGACCATCTGCCGGTACACGGCATCCTTGTGCCTTTGGGCCAGCTTCTCGAAGTCCATTCGGGTGATTGTTGCACAGCCCGGCAACCTTGCCAGCCCACGAATGGCGACCTCCAAGCCATCCGGGACCTCCCTATAATGCGGGCATGAGCATCAACGGAATCCATCCCTGGCGCACCGCCCTTCTGGCCGGACTGCTGGCGCTTCCGTGGCTCTCGCCGGCCCAGACCAAGGCGATCCCGCGCATGGAGGCCATCCAGCGCCGCGACGATGTGTTTCTCTATGTCGAGGGCTCGCTCGGTGTGGCGTGGACGGTTGACGGGTACGGAACAGGCACCAACGCCGTCACCCAAGCCATCACCATCCGGCACAACCGGCCGCTCACGATCTCTTTCGAGGGGTTCGACGACCTGCACAAAGAGGACCTGTTCACGACGGGCACCCAATCCGTGCCGATGTGGCTCCAGTTCCGCGCGTCCACAGGCAGCGCTCTGCTGACGGAGACGCCGTTGATCCGCGCCGAGGCCCAGAACGGCCCACTGGCGTACGGACACGTGTTCTTGCCGACGGACACCGGGGGGCAGTTCCGGCTGGAGATGCTTCGGACGATCTCGATTGACCCCGGGGTGGGAGCGGGCTACTACCGCAACGACGGACGCATCACGATTTCGCGGTTCTGACCACGGCCGCGCGCAACCGGCTCCACGAGGCGTAACCGACGCCCAAAAGCACGACCAGCACGCCGAGCCATTGGACCCACGTCATCACCGTGCCCAAACACACCCAGGCGAAGAACGACGCCAGCAACGGCACCAAGAACTGGTACAGCATCGCGGCCGAGGCACCTGCGCGCTGGACGCCCCGGTAGAACCCCACGAATCCGACGAGCCCAGCGAGGAACGTGACGTGGAACAGGTTGGCCCACACCGTGGGCGCGAGCTGCGCCCAGGGGACGGCCACCATGTCCCGCACCCCGTAGGGCACCAAGACCAACGCGGCAGCGGGCATCGAGAGCGCGAACATCTCGATCGCGGGCACCTTGGACATGATCGGCTTGCTGATGACCGTGGCCACCGCCCAAACCAACGCCGAGGCGAGCAACAGCCCGGCACCGACCACATCCGTTCGCCCAGAGAACGCGCCCGAGCCAACGACCAGCCCGACCCCGGCGAAAGCCGTGAGACTGCCTACCACCGTCCCCGCCACGAGCCGCTCCTGTCCCACGGCTGCGGCGATGATCGCGGTGAGGATCGGCGACGTCGCGAGCAGAATCGCCCCTTCTCCGGGTGCGACCCGCGCGATGCCCTCCAAGAAGAGCACCATGTAGACGCCCATCGAGAGAAAGCCCTGCCACGCGATGCGCCATCCCAGGCCTTGGGGGCATTTCAGCGAGCCGCCCTTGCCCCAGACGATGGCGGCCAAAGTCGCCCACGTCACGAGGAACCGCGCCAAGCCGAGCGCCGCCGGGGACATCGCCACGTAGACGAACTTGACCGCCACGAAGTTGTAACCCCACAGGGTCATCGTGGTGAGCAGCGCCCAGTTTGGTCGAGGCATGCGACTAAAGCGAGGCCCTGATGAACGAGGCGGCGTCGCCGGCCAGCTTGTCCAACTCGCGCACGGCGATGTACATCATGTGGCCGGCCTCGTACTCGGCGGTCTGTATGTTGCCTCGGATCTCGGGGTCAAGGCCCATATGCGCGATGGTGTACTCGGTGGCGAAGAACGGTGTCGCCAGATCGTAGAATCCGGACGCGACGAACACCTTCATGTGTGGATTCCGCGACATCGCACGTCGCAGGGCCTCGCTGGTGTCGGGATGTCCTTCGCCCGCAGACCCCCAGTTCCAGGGCTTTTCAATACCCTCGCCGAGGATGTGGTATGGCAAATCGGTCTGGTACCCCAAGGTGCGCCGGTAATAGTCGTTGGCCATCGCCGTGTAGGGGGGACGGATGGCCGTCATCGAGGGATCGTGCTCGAACTTCTCGGCGTTCTGGCGCAGGTCGATGCCGAGGAACCGCGTGTCGAGCCGCCCGACGGTCCGACGCTCCTTGCGCATGAGTTCCTTGCAGAAGCCCATGATTTCGATGCGGCAGTCGGCACGGTCGAGATAGTCCTTCGAGAGCCCCGTGTAAGCGGCCATGCGTGCAATGAGCGCAGAGCGCCGTTTGGCGGGCAATTGGTCGCCCAAGTCGAGCGCGGCCACGTACTCGGAATTCGCCCACTGGCCTACTTCGTCGAGGAACGCCCGCAGGTCCGGGTATCGTTTGCGATCCACCTTGCCGTGGTACCAAGCCGTCGCCGCATAGGTCGGCAGGAACAGGATGTACGGCAAGTCGTTCCCGATGTTGAACCGGGCCGTTTGGAAGTTGAGGATCGAGGACACGAGCAGGATGCCGTTGAACGCGATGCCCCGATCCACCAGATAGCCCGCCAAGCCCGCCGCCCGTGTGGTGCCGTAGCTCTCGCCCACGAGGAACAGCGGCGACGACCACCGCTCGAACTTGGTCAGGAAGAGGCGGATGAACTCGCCGATGGACTCGATGTCGCCCTGAATGCCCCAGAACTTCTCGCCGAGTTCGGGTGTCTCGGGGCGGCTGTAGCCCGTGCCCACGGGGTCAATGAACACCAGGTCCGTGTGCTCCAGCCACGAAGCGGGGTTGTCCACGAGTTCATAGGGTGCGGGCGGCAGGTGTCCTTCGTCTTCCATGCGCACCCGCTTCGGCCCGAGCGCACCGAAGTGCAGCCAGACCGACGCCGAACCCGGTCCGCCGTTGAACGAGAACATGAGCGGACGGCGCTCTCCTTCTTCCACATCGAGCTTCTCGTACGCGATGTAGAAAATCCGCCCCTCGGTCTCGCCCTTGGCGTTCTTGATCTCCATCCGCCCGGTGGTGGTCCGGTAGCGGATCGTCTGGCCGCCGAAAGTGCCTGTGTGTTCGCGCACCACGGGTGCGGGTTCTGGCTCGGGCGTCGGCTTGGCTTCCGGGGTCGCGTTGGGTTGCTCGGGCATGAAGTCCATGTTACTTGGACGGCATGCCCGACTGCGACTTTAGAACGTCACGACGTAACGGACGGCATCCTTCACGGGCGAAATGATGGTCGTCTTGCCGTCATCGGTGAACTGGGCTTGGCCCAGCGACGCGCCGATCTCGGAGAACGCCTCGACCGACGTGCACTTGCCCTTCATCTTGAACGGCCGATTGACCCCCAGGCGAGTGCCCGAGCCGTGGATGAGTTCCAGTTGGATCGGCCCGATGGGACGAATCGCGAGGGCGCCATCCGACTCGCCTTCCGGCGCTCGGAACAAGCGTCCGCGACCGTCCAGATAGACGTAGGCGGCGCTCCTCGAGTAGTCGG
>JACFNW010000066.1:0-6592 GCA_019454665.1 Fimbriimonadaceae bacterium
TGCGTCGCTGCGAAGTCCTGCCTTCGTCATTCTCGGCAGGCGCAACGGCGAGTCGCTCCTCCCCAGCGACCGGTCTCCTAGAGGGTTCGCGGGGCGGACCTTGGTTTAGAATGGGTGATGTGGCCGAAGTCAGCCCTCGGGAATACCTCCGCGCCGAGCGCGAAGCGACCGTCCGTCACGAGTTGATCAACGGCCGCGTGGTGGCGATGGCCGGCGCGACCAAAGAACATGTCGCGATCGTCGCCAACTTGGTGGTGGAATTGACCGTCGGACTTCGCCCCCAGGGATGCCGGCCCTATCCGACCGATCTTCGAGTGCGCGTCCGCGAGACCGACCTTTACACCTACCCCGACATCAGCGTCATTTGTGGCAAGGGCACGTTCGATGAGGACGATGTGGACGTTCTTCTTGATCCCGTTGCCATTGTCGAAGTGCTGTCCAAGTCCACCGAGGCTTACGACCGCGGGGCCAAGTTCGCCCACTACCGGCGAATCCCAGAACTGCGAACTTATGTTCTGGCTTCGAGCACATCCCCCCTGGTGGACGTGTTCGAGCGACAGGACGACGGAAAGTGGTCGCTCGTCTCGCACGAGGGTCTCGACGGCACGATTCGCCTAAACCACCTGAACGTCGAAGCCGCCATGCGCGACATCTACCGCGACGTGGACTTCGAGGGCGACGACCTGTCGCCGATTCCCCTCTAGCGCCCGGCGGCCCAGAGGATGCCTTCCGCCACGTGGCGGACGAAGAGCGGTTCGGTGTACGACTCCTTGGTGTGGCCGCCCGCCGTGTACCACGCCCGCCCGCCCAGCGACTCGTGTTGCCACGCGATCGGGTGGTCGGCGCCCATCTTGCCGCCCTGGTACGACTTTTCGTCCAGCGTCAGCAGGACCTTGACCTGCGAACGCGGGTTCGTCTTGTAGTCGTACCACTCGTCCTTGCGCCGCCAAACCTTGGGCAGGAAGCGGGTCGAGGGGTGCGAGGCGTCCTCCACGTGGATGTCGGCGTCCTGGATGTGCGGGTGGCTCATGAAGTACGCGCCCACCAGCTTGCCGAACCACGGCCAGTCGTATTCGGTGTCCGCCGCGGCGTGGATGCCGACGAACCCGCCGCCCTTCTGCACGAAGCCCTCCATCGCCGACTGCTGGTCGGCGTTCAGGATGTCGCCCGTCGTGGAAAGGAAGACGACGACCTTGTGCTTGGCCAGGTTGTCCGCCGTGAACACCGCAGCGTCTTCCGAATGCTCGACGGCGAAGTCGCGTTCGACGCCCATCTTGCGGATGGCTTCGACGCCGTTCGGGATCGAATCGTGGCGGAACCCGGCGGTTTTGCTGAAGACCAGCACCGAGAACTGGGGCGCGGAGACGGCGGCCAAGGCGAGCAGAGCGACGGTCATGACCCATTCTAGCCTGAACTCGGGCTGGATTCGTTCAACCCGTGGGGCTCAAGCGGGTACATTCATGCCGCAACGTCTGCCGAATCTATGAAGCCCCGTCGGATCGAGACCACCCTCCGCCCATCCAACCCGCGTTCCGGGAACGCGAATCGGGCGACGCCAGTCAAAGCCGTTGGCGCGCCATGCGCCTCAGGAGCAGGCAGGTGATTCAAGATTCGACGACGCTCAGCCGCCCGGCGGCCGCGCCCTTGGTCGAACCCGTGTATGCGCGGGACCTCAAGGGCGTGAAGGACAACCCGAACTACCGCGTGTGCGTGCGGTGCGTGATGGACACGACCGACCCGGACATCAAGTTCGACGAGCAGGGCGTGTGCAACCACTGCCGCAGCTACGACAAAAAGGTCCAGCAGTACATGGGCCCGATCGAGACGCGCAAGGCCCGCCTCGACAAATACGTCGAGGACATCAAAGCGGCGGGCAAAGGCAAGGATTACGACTGCATCTGCGGCGTGAGCGGAGGCGTGGACTCCACGTACGTCGCGTACTACGCCAAAAAGGTCCTCGGGCTGCGGCCGCTGGCCGTCCACATGGACAACGGTTGGAACAGCGAACTGGCCGTCAAGAACATCGAGAAGACGCTCCGCACGCTGGACATTGATCTCTACACCGAGGTGCTGGACTGGGACGAGTTCCGCGACATCCAGATCGCGTTCCTGAAGGCCAGCACGCCGGACAGCGAAATCCCGACCGACCACGCGATTGACGCCGTGCTCATGCAGCAAGCCTCGCGGCTCGGCATCAAGTACATCCTCGGCGGCCACAACGTGCGCAGCGAGGCCATCCTGCCCAACGCTTGGTCCACGGGCAAGCGCGACTGGAAATACATCCGCAGCCTGCACAAGATGTTCGGCACCCGCCCGATGAAGACGTTCCCGCACTTCTCCATGTTCGACATGTGGAAGTTCCTGAGCGTGGACAAACTCAAGTGGATCAACATCCTCGACTCGGTGGAGTACAACAAGACCGAGGCGATGCGCGTCCTGCAAGAGGACCTCGGCTGGATCTACTACGGCGGCAAGCAC
Source organism: Fimbriimonadaceae bacterium (assembly GCA_019454665.1). GTDB lineage: Bacteria > Armatimonadota > Fimbriimonadia > Fimbriimonadales > Fimbriimonadaceae > UBA2387. The sequence goes on from JACFNW010000066.1 coordinate 2,479, forward strand.
TACGAGAGCGTGTACACCCGATTCTTCCAGGGCTACATCCTGCCCGTCAAGTTCGGCTACGACAAGCGCAAGGCCCATCTCAGCGCCCTCGTCTGCGCGGGCGAGATCACACGGGAACAGGCGCTGCACACGCTGGATGCCGAGCCCACCTGCCCGCCCGACCTGCTGGTGCAAGACATGGAGTTCCTCCTGAAGAAGTTCAACTTCAGCAAGGAGGAGTTCGACGCGATCATGGCCCTTCCGCCGAAGTCCATCGACGACTATCCGGCCTACCAGAACGACTGGTACGCCGATGTGGTCCGAAACTTCTATCGGGCGGTCAAGCGAAAGCGGGTCGAGGGCTGACCCTGTGAGCCAGTCGGCACATCGCATCGTGCACGTTTGCGCCCAACACTCGGTCGAGGATCGGCGCGTGTTCCAGCGTTCGTGTTGTTCGCTCGCCAAGGCGGGATACGATGTGCACCTCGTCGCCCACGCCACGCCGCGCGTTCCCATCGGCACCCACACCGTCGACGGGGTGACGGTCCATTCCGTGCGCAAGCCCGGCGGACGCCGCGACCGCGCCGCGCACCGTAACGAGGTGATGGCCGTGGTTCGCGGGCTGAACGCCGACGCTTACCACGTTCACGAGCCAGAACTCCTGGGCCCGACGATTCAACTCGCCGGCGGCAAGCCGGTGATCTGGGACGTGCACGAGGTCTACATGGAAGCCGTCAAGGAGCGGGAGTGGATTCCCAAGCCGCTCCGACCCATCGCCGCGTTCGTTTGGGACCGCACCGAGAAAGGCCACCTGAAGCGATGCGCTGCGGTGGTCCCGGCGACCGAGAGCGTGGCTCGACGCTACTATCCGCTTCACAAGAAGGTGGTCACGATTTGGAACTTCCCCGAACTCGAGGACTTCCCGGTCAAGCCTGACGCGGAGCGCGATCCGGGCGTCTTCGTCTACGTCGGCGGATTGGACGAACCGCGCGGCGTGCAGCAGGGCGTTCTGGCTGCGGGCGTCTTGAGGAAGCGGGGCGTACACGCCACCTTCAAGATCGCCCCGTGGCATGGCGAGCATCGGATCCCCGAGTTGCAGCGATTGGCCGAAGAGTGCGGCGCGGGCGACTCGGTTCAGGTGGTCGACAAAATGAGCAAGTGGGAGCTCGCCGAGTTCCTCAACCGGGCTTGGATCGGCTTGGTGCCCCATCTGCCGACCTACCGGATGTCGCTCAACATGCCCGTCAAGATTCTGGAGTACATGGCGATGGAACTGCCGATCGTCTACACCGACCTGCCCAACCACGTCGAGATGACCGACGGTCGGAACGTGGGCATCAAGGTGGACACGCGCAGCCCCGAAGCCATTGCGGACGCCATTCAGATGCTGATCGAGCACCCCGACGAGGCCCGGGCGATGGGCCGGCGGGGACGCGAGCTGATCGAAGAGAAGTTCAACTGGACCACCGAGGCCCAGAAACTCGCGACCCTTTACAGCGAGGTCCTCGGCCACCCGTAGGCGCGCGAGATGCGGACCTCGGGCTCGGCCCTTGGTGGGCCCCAGGGGTCCTGCCGGCCGCCGGGCGGGTACAACCGAATACTCTCCCGCACAGGCGTCCGAAACGACGGCGTGGGCCGCCGATGCCTCTTTCAACATGAAGCAAATCCTCCAGAATCTCGGCAGCGGTGCGACCGAAGTCGCCGAAGTCCCGTGTCCGCAAGCGCGGGCGGGCCACTTGCTCATCCGCACCTCGCGAACCCTGGTCTCCGCCGGCACCGAGCGCATGCTCGTCGAATTCGGCCGGGGCAACCTGATCCAAAAGGCCAAGTCCCAACCCGACAAGGTCAAGGACGTGCTGAGCAAGATCAAGACCGACGGGCTGATGCCGACGCTGGACGCCGTCAAAGCCAAGCTCGACGTGCCCATGCCGCTCGGTTACTGCAACGCCGGAACGGTGTTGGAAGTCGGTCGCGGGGTCGAAGGCTTCGCCGTCGGCGACCGGGTGGTCTCGAACGGCAACCATGCCGAAGTCGTGGCCGTGCCGAAGAACCTGTGCGCCCGCATCCCCGAGGGCGTGACCGACGAGGAAGCCGCGTTCACCGTTCTGGCCTCGATCGGCTTGCAGGGCATTCGGCTGTTGAAGCCGACGCTGGGCGAGTGCTTCGTCGTCTCCGGTCTGGGCCTGATCGGCCTGATGTGCGTCCAGATGTTGCGCGCAGCCGGTTGCCGCGTGCTGGGGCTCGATTTCAACGCGAAGCGTCTCGAAATCGCCAAGAGCTACGGCGCCGAGACGGTCAACCTGGGCGCGGGCGAAGACCCCGTCGAAGCCGCAATGGGCTTCTCGCGGGGCAAGGGCGTGGACGGCGTGCTGATCTGCGCGGCGACCGACAGCAACGAGCCGATCAAGCAATCGGCCCACATGTGCCGCAAGCGCGGACGCATCGTGCTCGTCGGCGTGGTGGGACTTCAGCTTTCGCGAGCGGACTTCTACGAAAAGGAACTCACGTTCCAGGTTTCGTGCTCTTATGGACCGGGCCGCTACGATCCGACCTACGAGCAAGGCGGCCAAGACTATCCCATGCCGTTCGTCCGCTGGACCGAGCAGCGCAACTTCGAGGCCGTGCTCGACATGATGGCTTCTGGTGCGCTCAACGTCCGCGATCTGATCACGCACCGGTACGCCATCGAGCAAGCGCCCGACGCCTACAACGTGCTGACCGGCGACAAGGCCGCGATGGGCATCCTGCTCGAATACCCGACCGCAGAGGCCAAGCCCGCCGACGTGTTGCGCTCGCCCACGGTGAGCGTCGCGCCCAGCGAGAAGGCCGCGCCCGCAACGGGTGCCGGTCCCACGGTGAGTTTCATCGGCTCGGGCAACTATGCGGGCCGCTTCCTCATTCCGGCGTTCCAGAAGGGCGGCGCGAAGTTCGGCATGGTCGCCAGCAGCGGCGGCGTGACGGCGCAGCACTTCGCCAAGAAGTACGGGTTCCGTACGGCGACGACCGACACCGATGCCTTGATCGCCGATGGCTCGGCCAACGCCGTGGCCATCGTCACGCGCCACGATACTCACGCGAAGTTCTCGGTACAGGCCCTTCAGGCGGGCAAGAGCGTGTTCGTCGAGAAGCCGCTGGCGCTGACGCAGGAGGAGTTGGACGCGATCACTGCCGCCCATGAAGCGTCGAAGGGAATCGTGATGGTGGGCTTCAACCGCCGCTTCGCACCGCACATCGTCAAGATGAAGCAACTGCTGGGCGGCATCAAAGAGCCCAAGTCGTTCATCTACACGGTCAACGCGGGCGCGATTCCGCCGGACCACTGGATTCAGGACCTCAAGATCGGCGGGGGCCGCATCATCGGCGAGGGTTGCCACTTCGTGGACCTCATCCGCTTCCTCGCGGGTTCGCCCTTGAGCAAGTGGGAGGCGCGCATGATGGGCGAAACGCCGCTCGTCGCGCTCCGCGCGGACAAGGCTAGCCTGCATCTCGAGTTCGCCGACGGCTCGACCGGCACGGTGCACTACTTGGCCAACGGCCACAAGTCGTTCCCCAAGGAGCGGTTGGAGGTCTTCGTCGGTGGCCGCGTGCTCCAGATGGACAACTTCCGCGTCCTGACCGGTTACGGCTGGCCCGGGTTCACCAAGCTGAAGCTCTGGAGCCAGAACAAGGGTCAGGTCGAGTGCGCCACGGCCTTCGTCAACGCCCTTTCGCAAGGCCAGCCGTCCCCGATTCCCTTCGACGAAATCGTCGAAGTGCATCGGTCGTGCATCGAAATGCAGCAATCGCTGGTCGAGTGACGCGCTGCCCGCTAACCGGGCATCGCGAACAGACTCGGGAAGCCGCCCGTGTGCCAGAAGAGCACGCGGCCGCGGAGTTCGCCCCGCTCGGCCAGGCCGACCAGCCCCGCGAACGACTTGGCGCTGTAGACCGGGTCGAGGAAGATGCCTTCGGCCCGCGCCATGCGTTGGATCGCCGCCATCCCGTCGTCGCTGAACACGGCGTAGCCCGGGCCGACCCAGTCCAGCCAATACTCGAAGTCGCTCTCGCGGAGCCGCTTGTTCTCCCCCGTGATCTTGTCCAAGCCTTCCGCGAGTGGGACGAGCGTCTCCGCCACCAGGCCGGGTTCGGGGTCGCA